>DATMKQ010000394.1:0-7909 GCA_035571275.1 Trebonia sp. | reverse complement strand
ATCGCATACTCATCCAGCTCATTGATCAGCCCGTCCGCACTGGCCCGGTCCAGCGTCCCGACCCCCGCCCGCAACGTCCGCTCCACAGCCGTATCCGGCACCTGCTTCACGCACACGACAATGTTCACCAGTCCTCCTTTGAGATTGAATGGGACTTGGTATCGCGATTATGGTACGTAGTATCGTATGCGGCAAGCGGCCCTCGAGAAAGACTGCCGGTCATGAGCAACCAATCGGCGCGAGAACGGCTCGCCGAGGCCGCGTTCGCCTTGTTCGACGAGCGCGGCTACGAGCAGACCACGGTGGACGACATCACCGAGCGCGCCGGGCTCGGCCGGACCACGTTCTTCCGGCACTACCGGTCCAAAGAAGACGTCATCTTCCCTGACCACGACCGGCTGCTCCAGCAGATCGCCGACCGGCTGCGGACCTCCAGCCACGGCACCGCCCTCGTCGCGGTCTCCGACGCGATTCGCCTCGTCCTGCTGCACTACGTCGACGAGGGCGATCTGGCCCGCCGCCGCTACGCGCTCACCAGCGCGGTGCCCGCGCTGCGCGACCGCGAGATCGCCTCCGTCGCCCGCTACCAGCGGCTGTTCCGCGAGTTCATCGCCGGCTGGATGGCCGACACCGCCGAACCCGCCCCGCTGCGCGCCGAACTGATGGCCGCCGCCGTCGTCGCCGCCCACAACCACGTCCTGCGCCGCTGGCTCCGCGGCGAAAGCCTGGACCCCAGCCGCGAACTCGACGACGCGATGCGCCTGGTCACCGGCCTGTTCACCGCGCCTGCTGAGGCGGCCGAGGCGGCCGACGGCAGCGGCGCCACGATCGTGGCGTTCCGTACCGGCCAGGACCTCGACACGCTGATACCGGCGTTGCGGCGGCTTGCCCAATCGGCAAGCTCAGCGGTGGGTCGCGACAGCGGTAGCGGTCACAGTTCCTTGCGGATCTGATTGAGGATCATGGTGCTGGCGATTGGCGGGTCGGCATGGGTGGCGACCTGGTTGAGCATGTTCCAGTAATGGGCCAGGTCGGCCGGGCTGGACGGATAGACCGCGCTCGTGAGCTGCTCCAGGTAGACCACATCGGGAAGCAGGTCCGCCGCGAACCGCAGCAGGATCACGGGGACGCCGCCGGCGTTGCCTCCGGCGCGGAACGGCAGCACCTGGATGTTCACGTGGGGCAGCTGGCTGATCTCGAGCAGGTGCTCGATCTGTGCGCGCATCACGGCGGTACCGCCGACTGGGCGGCGCAGCGTCGCCTCGTCGATCACGGCCCACAGGTGCGGCGGGTCGGCGCGGTACAAGATCTCTTGGCGGCGCATGCGCACCGCGAGTTGCCGGTGGGCTCGTTCGCCGGGCGGGCTGCTGGACAGGCTGAACACCGCCTTGGCGTAGTCGCGCGTCTGTAGCAGGCCAGAAACGAACTGAACGTCGTAGCTGCGGATAAGCGTGGCGGCTTGCTCCAGACCGAGGAAGTGCTTCATCCAGGCGGGCACCGCGTCGCCGTAGGCCTGCCACCACCCGGGGGCGCAGCCGTGCTGGGACAGCGCACGCATGTTCTCGCGTTCGGCCTCGTCGTTGACGCCGTACAGCGTGACAAGGTCGGCGAGGTCCCGCGCCTTGGTCATGGTGCGGCCAAGCTCCATGCGGCTGATCTTCGACTCCGATGATCGTATTGCCGCGGCGGCCTCCTGACGGGATATCCCCGCTTCCTCGCGAAGTCGGCGCAAGCGTGCCCCCAGCCGTATCCGCGCGGCCACCGCGCCCTCCCCCGCCTCGGCCAGCGCAATCTCCATCAGCACTCCTTATCCGGCCGGAACACTGTGCGTGCGCGGGCTGTGCGTCTGCGCCGGCCTATGCCGCCAAAATCATCTCATCCCGTAAGCCCGGCAGGAGGTGGATACCGGCGAATCAAGACGGCCCGGAAGGTCTACATTGTGCAGTGTGACCGAGGACTCGCCGGCTCCTGCTCCGTCGCCGAAGATCGACACCACCGTCCCGCATTCCGCTCGCATCTGGAACTACTGGCTGGGCGGCAAGGACAACTACCCCGTCGACAGGGCAGCCGGCGACAAATACCGCGAGGTCTACCCGCAGATCGTCGACAAAGCGCGCGCCGTGCGGTACTTCATGGCCCGCGCGGTCCGCTACCTAACGGGTCAGGCGGGGATCCGCCAGTTTCTCGATGTGGGTACCGGACTGCCAACCGTAGACAACACCCACGAGATCGCCCAGCGGGCCGCGCCCGGGTGCCGCATCGTCTACGTCGACAACGACCCCCTCGTGCTGGCGCACGCGCGGGCGCTGCTGACCAGTTCGGCCGAGGGCAGGTGCGATTACATCGACGCCGACATGCGCGACCCGGGGGCCATTCTCACCGCCGCCGCCCAGACATTGGACTTCACGCAGCCCGTGGCGCTGCTGCTCATGGGGGTCATGGGGCACATCAACGACTACGGCGAGGCACGCCGCATCGTCGGCGACCTGCTCGGCGGCCTGCCCGCGGGCAGCTACCTGGCCCTCGCGGACAGCATCAGTTCAGGGCCGGCGCACCGGGAGGCGGGAACGCAGTACGCGCGGACCGGAGCGGTGCCCTACCAGCTGCGCACCCCCGAGCAGATCGAGGGTTTCTTCACCGGGCTCACGCTGGTCGACCCCGGCCTGGTGCCCGTGCCGCAGTGGCACCCCGACCCCGAACCTTTCCCGCTGGCCCAGATCGACACGCTCGGCGGAGTCGGGCGCAAGGGCGGAGCGGGCGGGAGCGGGGGCAGGGCAGGCGCGGGCGGGGGCGGGGCGGAATAACGAACGCGGGGCGGTGCTGCCCCTGATGACCAGCGAGGTGTCTAGTTCCAAGTGGCGGGGGCGTGTTTCGCTTCCCGTGCCGACGCTGGTGAGCATCCAGAACGCGGTGGCGGCCATCGCGGCGAGCGGCTGGCGGATCGTGGTGAGCGGCGGAGTCGCCCACGTGGCGATCGGCAGGTCGTCGAAGCCGGTCACGCTTACGTCGTCGGGGGCGCGCAGTCCGCGCTCGCCGAGCGCCTGAAGCACGCCGAAGGCCTGGGCGTCGTTGCCCGCCATGATCGCGGTCGGCGGGTCGGGCAGGCCGAGGAGTTTCCTGGCCTGGCGCAGCCCGGCCTCCGCGGTCAGTTCGTCGCAGTGCACGAGCGCGTCGTCCACGGGCAGCCCGGCCCGGCGCAGCGCGGCGTGGTAACCGTCAAGCCTCGCCCGGCAGGACCACAGGTCGTCGGGTCCGCTGATGGCGCCGATCCGCCTATGGCCTAGCTCGACCAGGTGCCGGGCCGCGGTGACCCCGCCTTGCCAGTTCGTCGTCCCGACGGAACGGATCGACCCGCCGGGCTCAACGGGCGGGTCGATCACCACCAGCGGTATGTGCGCGTCCTCCATGCGGCGCAGCGTCGCGGGTTCCGGCACGTACAGCACGCTCAGCGCGCCGAGCGTGCCGCGGACCGCCGCGATCTTCAGCCAGCGGTCGAATTCGGCGGCCGAGGCGACACGGCTGACGATGACGCTGATCTCGGTCTCAGCGGCGGCGCTGACCGCGCCGCGGATCAGTTCCTCCGACCACGGGCTGCCCAGCCCGCCGGTCAGCAGGTCGACGACGCCGATGCCGGGCGCGGACGCGACCTGGTAGCCGTGCAGCCGCAGGATCCTGCCGACCCTCATCCGGGTTTCAGGCGCGACGTCGGTCCGGCCGTTGAGCACCTTCGAAACGGTGGATACCGACACCCCCGCCGTCGCGGCGATGCTGGTCAGGCTGTCCGCTCCCGCCGGGCGCGACGTGCTACCGGCCATCGTGCTTCCTCCCCTAACTTTTCGAAAAGTGACCCTAGCAGATCGTCCTCTCACATGCTGTTACCATGCTGTTAATTTCAGCATTGACACTGCTAAAGGCGCAATCTAGCGTGCTGTGTTAGTGCCAGACCATCGCGAAAAAATTGCGAAAAATTCAGGGAGTGTGGCAGGTTGATCACGAGTCCGCCGGCGTTGCAGCTGTACTCGGTGCGAGAGCAAATCGCGACAGACAGGCCCGCTGTCCTGCGCCGCATCGCGGGGTTCGGCTACGGCGCGGTCGAGCCGTACGACGTGGGGACCGATCCGGAAAAGCAGCGCGCCGAGCTGGACGAGGCCGGCCTCGCCGTCTGCGCGGTGCACGCCAGGGTCCTCGGCGACGACGCCGACATGCTGCTCGCCGCGGCCCGCACGGTCGGCGCGGGCACGGTGATCATGCCCTGGGTGGAGCCCGCCGTATTCGCTGACGCCGATGGGGTCGCCGCGCTCGCCCGCGACCTGAACGAGGCAGCGGCCAAGGCCGCTGACCAGGGGCTGCGGCTCGGGTACCACAACCACGACTTCGAGCTGTCCTCGCGGATAGCGGGGCGACCGGCGCTCGAGGTCCTCGCCGACGCGCTGGATCCCGCCGTCATCCTCGAAGTCGACACGTACTGGGCGGCGGTGGGAGGCCAGCACACACCGGGTTTGCGGGGAGGTTTGGGGGGGTCGCCCCCCGGGCAATTCGTGCCGTCGCTGCTTGGGCGGCTCGGCGACCGGGTGCGGTACCTGCACGTCAAGGACGGCCCGGTGACGTTGGACGACCCGATGACCGCGGTCGGTTCTGGACGGATGCCGGTCGCCGAGATCCTCGCGGCCTGCCCGTCCGCCGAATGGCACGTGGTCGAACTCGACCGCTGCGCGACCGACATGCTCACCGCGGTCGGGGACAGCCTGGCCTGGCTCGCCGCCCACGACCTCGCGAAGCCGGTAGCACGGTGAGCGAGCCCGTAGGGATCGCCGTCATCGGCTGCGGCAACATCAGCAACCAGTACCTCAAGAACCTGACCCGGTTCCCGGACGTCAAGGTCCTGTTCTGCGCCGACATCGACATCGAGCGCGCCAAGTCGCAGGCGTCCGCCTACGACGTGCCTGAGTCCGGTGGCGTCCAGCAGGCCCTGGACCACCCGGGCGTGGAACTCGCCGTGAACCTGACCATCCCCGTCGCGCACGCGGAAGTCGCGACCGCCGCGATCGACGCCGGCAAGCACGTGTGGAACGAGAAGCCGCTCGCCCTCGACATGGACGCGGCCCGCGCGTTGCTGATAGCCGCGAAGGAGAAGGGGGTGCGCGTCGGGTGCGCGCCGGACACCGTGCTGGGCGCCGGGCTCCAATCGGCTCGGCGGCTGATCGCTTCCGGGACGATCGGCACCCCGCTCACCGCGCTCACCCTGCTGCAGGGCCCGGGCCCGCAGGCCTGGCATCCTGACCCGGAGTTCTTGTTCGCGGTCGGCGCGGGGCCGCTGTTCGACCTCGGGCCGTACTACCTGTCAACGCTGGCGACCCTGTTCGGGCCCGCGAACCGGGTCGCCGCCGTCGGCCGCAAGCCGAGCGCCACGCGGGTGATCGTGGCCGGCCCTCGGGCCGGCACCGAGTTCGCCGTGGACGTGCCGACCTACGTCTCCGTGCTG
This sequence comes from Trebonia sp., assembly GCA_035571275.1. GTDB lineage: Bacteria > Actinomycetota > Actinomycetes > Streptosporangiales > Streptosporangiaceae > Trebonia. The sequence goes on along the minus strand of DATMKQ010000394.1, from coordinate 2,427 downwards.
GCCGAGTACGCGTCGGGTCAGGCGGCGTCGCTGCTGTTCAGTTGGGACTCGCCGCTGTCCAGGTACGGGTTCGTGGAGATCACGGGCAGCGAGGCCACGCTGGCGGTACCAGACCCGAACGGGTTCGGTGGCGACCTGCGGCTGCGCCGGGTCGGCGACCAAGACTGGACCGTCGTCCCGTCGCGCGGCGCCACGGCGGGCCGCGGCATGGGGGTGCTGGACATGGTCCGCGGGATCAGGCGCGGCGAGCCGCACCGGGCCAGCGCCGAGATCGCGCTGCACGTCCTGGAGATGATGGTCGCGATCGAGCGTTCGGCCACCGCGGCTAGCTTCGAGCCGGTAGCGTCCAGCTTCGACGCCCCCGAGCCGCTCGACGCAGAATGGGACCCTTATGTCGCGTGGACCTGATTTTGGCATCGGCATGGTCGGGTATGCGTTCATGGGGCGGGCGCACTCGCAGGCGTGGCGCACCGTGGGGCACGCGTTCGATGTCCCGCTCACGCCGCGGCTCGCGGCCATCTGCGGCCGGGACGAAGCCGCCACCCGGGCCGCCGCGGACCGGCTCGGCTGGGCCGCCGTCGAGACCGACTGGCGCGCGCTGATAGCCCGCGACGACGTTCAGCTGATCGACATATCCGCGCCGGGCGACATGCACGCGCCGATCGCGATCGCCGCGCTCGCCGCGGGCAAGCACGTGCTGTGCGAGAAGCCGCTCGCCAACACCGTCGAAGAGGCCGAGGCGATGGCGGCCGCGGCCGACGCGGCCTACGGCGGCGGCGCGCGGGCCATGGTCGGCTTCAACTACCGGCGGATCCCGGCCCTGGCGCTGGCCCAACGGCTGGTCGAGCAGGGACGCGTCGGCGCGCTGCGCCATGTCCGCGCCGTGTACTTGCAGGACTGGCTGACCGACGCCGACGCCCCGTTCACCTGGCGGATGCAAGCCGAGCGGGCCGGGTCCGGCGCGCTCGGCGACCTGGGCGCGCACATCGTGGACCTGGCGCACTACCTGACCGGGGACGTGATCACCAGCGTGTCCGCGCTCGCCGCTACGTTCACCCTGAATCGAACGCCGGCCGACGGTGCCCAGGCCGAGCCGGTGACCGTGGACGACGCCACCCTGTTCATCGCTCGGCTAGGCTCGGGCGCGGTGGCCTCGTTCGAAGCGACGCGGTGCGCGGCCGGGCGGAAGAACGGGCTGCGGATCGAGCTCAACGGCACCGCAGGCAGCCTCGCCTTCGACCTGGAACGCCTCAACGAGCTCGAGTTCTATGACCGCGCCGACGACGCCGCGACCGCGGGCTTCCGCCGCATCCTGGTCACCGAGCCCGGCCATCCGTACCTGGACGGCTGGTGGCCGCCTGGCCACACGCTGGGCTGGGAGCACACGTTTACCCATCAGGCGCGGGACCTGCTGACCGCGATCGCGGCCGGGGAGCAGCCGGAACCATCGTTTGGCGAGGGGCTGCGGGTGCAGCGGGTGCTTGGCGCGGTGCAGCGCAGCGCGTCGGCCGGCGGCTGGGTGAAGGTTGACGGCGGCTGAGTCAGCCGCAATCGTTCGGAATAATTCAAAGGAGAACCCATGGCACGGCCTTTCACCCTTTTCACCGGACAGTGGGCGGACCTGCCTCTTGAGGAAGTCTGCCGGCTGGCGAGCTCGTGGGGCTACGACGGGCTCGAGCTGGCCTGCTGGGGTGACCATTTCGAAGTGGACCGCGCGCTGCGTGAGGACGGCTACCTGGCGGGGCGGCACGCGCTGCTGGAGAAGTACGGGCTGAACTGCTGGGCCATCTCTAACCATCTCGTCGGACAGGCGGTCTGCGACCACCCGATCGACGAGCGGCATCAGGCCATCGTGCCGGCGCGGATCTGGGGCGACGGCTCGCCGGAGGGCGTCAGGCAGCGGGCCGCGGCCGAGATCGCGGACACCGCGCGGGCCGCGGCGGCGTTCGGGGTGCGGACCGTGGTGGGCTTCACCGGGTCATCCATCTGGCACACCGTGGCGATGTTCCCGCCGGTGCCGGAGTCGATGATCGAGCGCGGCTACGCCGACTTCGCCGAGCGGTGGAATCCGATCCTGGACGTGTTCGACGCCGAGGGAGTGCGGTTCGCGCACGAGGTGCACCCCAGCGAGATCGCCTACGACTTCTGGACCGCGAAGCGGGCGCTTGAGGCGGTGGGGAACCGGCCGGCGTTCGGGCTGAACTTCGATCCTTCGCACTTCGTGTGGCAGGACCTGGACCCGGTCGGGTTCTTGTGGGAGTTCAAGGACCGGATCTACCACGTGGACTGCAAGGAGGCGCGCACGCGGCTGGACGGCCGCAACGGGCGGCTCGGCTCGCACCTGCCCTGGGGTGACCCGCGGCGCGGCTGGGACTTCGTCTCCGCCGGACGCGGCAACGTGCCGTGGGAGGACGTGTTCCGGATGCT
>DATMKQ010000393.1:0-2914 GCA_035571275.1 Trebonia sp. | reverse complement strand
TGATCAGGCGCTATGGGCCAGGGCGGCCGCGGAGTTGATGATCGCCTGGCAGGCGAACGTCTCGGCCCCGGCCGCGAAGATCGGCTGGTTGCCGAACGCGGCCGCTTCGAGCTGGGCCTTGATCTTCAGGGCGATCGCGTCGCGGATTTTGTCCAGGCTCGCCAGCGCCTTGTCGGTGGTCACGTACCGGAAGTCACCGGGCGAGCTGCTCTCGATCGCCTTGGTGTCGGCCTGCAGGGTGTCGTTGGCGAACTGGCCGACGCTGGAGTTGAGCTGCTTGTAGCAGGCCCCCAGGCTGGCCACGCCAGGACGGCTGAGCGCGCGGTTCGGGTCGGTCAGGATCTGGGTGATGACCCGGCCGTCGTGCTCGTAGTCGTCCTTGAGCCCGAGCAGGTACATCTCGGTCGGGCGGATGTCGGTCTCGTCGGTCCAGGTGCCGGTCGTGCCGCTGTCGGCGACGACCGTCTGGCCGCTGTTCGGTCCGGCGGAGTTCGGTCCGGCGGCCGGCTGCGGGCCGTCCACGCCGAGGTTCTTGACCCCGGGCCCGGCGAAGCCGACGTAGTTTGTATTGATCTCAGCGGCGTAGTCGCCGTGGTTCCACGCGAACCCGTTGTTGATCTGCACGCAGTCCGCGGAGCTCAGCCCGGTGGTGTTGGTGCAGGTCGCCGACCCTTGCGACAGGTAGTAGTCGGGCTTGGCGAACTCGGCCAGCGTCGGCGTTCGGGCCGGATCGGCGTTGACCATGTGCAGGATCGCCTCTTCGGTGGGATCGGCCAGGTAGTTGGCGATCTGCTGCGGGGCTTGCCCAGGCTGCTGGGCGTAGGGGTTAAACGCCGTCAGCCCGGCCACGTCGTGCTCGAACGTCCGGGTCACGGAGGCGTCCGGCCCGGGATTGCCGTTGATGTAGTACTCCGGCGCGGTGTCAAACTCCATGCCGAACGGAGTGGTGTTGTTCTTCTGGAGCTTGAGCAGCCCGGTCACGTTGCCGGCCAGCTCGCCGAAGCTACCGGCCGGGTAGGTGCACGGCGTGGTCACGCCGTCGCAGGTGGCCGGCGTGGGCTGGATGGCCCGGCCGACGTTGGCGCCGGCCTCGTGGTCACCCTCGTCGGAGCTGACGACGAACAGCGTGTTGGACGTGTTGATGCCGTCGGCGGCCAGGCGCTTGAAGAAGGTGCCGAACGCCTGGTTGTAGTACGCGGCCTGCGCGAGATAGCACGCGCTGCCGCTGCCAAGCGCGTCCGGCTGGTGGTAGCAGGGCTGGCCCGGCCCGTCCAGGGACGGAATGCTCTCCAGCCCGTGCAGGTCCGCGATGTAGCCCTGGACGACGGGAACGCCGGCCTCCAGCATGTCGGCGGCGTACGCCAGCGTCTGCGGGGCGGTGGGGTCGAAGCCGGGGAAGCCGGGGTGGTTGGTGAGGAACGCGCCGTTGATCTGGTTGCCGTCCAGGTCGACCAGGTTGCCCGCGGCGTTCGTGACCTCGTAGCCGTTGTGAGTCAGGTTCGCCGTGCCCGCGCCGAGCTGCGGCGCGACGTACCGGGCGCCGAACAGCGCCTGGTAGCCGGTGTACCCGCCTGGCTCGTTGGGCAGCGAGTCGGTCACCGCGGTCGGGGTGGCCGTGGTCTGCCCGAACTTGACGCCCTTGGCGTCCGCGCAGAACGCGCTGCTCTGCGCGCAGTGCACGGCCACGCCAACGTAGTCAGCGGTCTCGGCGTCCTTGAACGAGTCCTTGTCGGCGGCGAGCTGCTGGGCCTCTGGGGAGTTCGCGCCGAACACCTTGGGGATGTCCACCGAGGTGTTCTCGAGCTCGACGTTGGCGGTCGAGAAGGCGCCGACGTTGCAGCCGGCCCGGGTGAACGGCACCCACGGCGCCGGGGTGATCGTGTTCGGCGTCACCGGGGTGGACGCGGTGGCCGGCGGCACCGGCGAGTAGACCATGTTCGGGTTGGTGTCCCCGCCGGCCGGCACGCCGCCCGAGTAGTAGACCGGGTCGGTCCAGTAGGCGAACGACCCGGCGCTGCTGGTGGTGCCGAAGGTGCCGTTCGGGCCGTCGGTGTTGTACGCCTGGTAGTCGTTGGAGACCGGCATGCCCTGCCGGTCGCCGTACAGGCCGGTGAGCGTGGTCAAGATGTCGTCGGCGGTGTGCGCGATCAACGGCGTGTGGTTGTTCGACAGGATCGTGCCGTTGTTCTCGAAGAAGTTCAGGAGGTTCGGCATCAGCTGGAAGTCGGACGGGACGTTGGGGTTGTCCCGGAAGAAGTGCACATTGTCGAACGTGATCTGCACGACGTGCTTGACCCCGTTGCCGAGATGACAGGTCGACGAGCTGTCATCGGCGACCGCGGCGGCCTTGGCCGCGTTCGCCACGTTTGCCGGGGCGGCGGCCGTGGCCGCGCTGCCCGGGGCGGCGAACGACGTTCCCGCTAGGCCTAGGGTGCCGAGCAGGGCTGCTGAGCTGGCGGCCGCGGTGACGCGCAACCACGTCACGCGTCGGCCGGCCAGGCCCGCCTCCCGACGTCTGTCCATGAGTTTTCCTCTCAGGCGTGAAGCGCGGTCCGCCCACTTGGCACCGCGGGAGCCCACGATGCCACGCTTCGGCCCACCGGATAAGAGGCTTCTCGGTGTCTATTTGTGCAAATCTGGTAAAACTTCGACCACATTCTGGTGTCCGCCGCGCAAACACGCAGGCGGACCAGCGCGAATATGTTGGGTTCGGCGTCGGTGCGGGTCTCGGTCGCGCAGGCGTTGCACGAAGGGGCCTCCTCCTTACAGGGCTGAGATCTGGCGGGCCAGGGCGAAGTCCTTCGCGGTCAGGCCGCCCGCGGAGTGGGTGCTGAGCGTCAGCGTCACCTGGTTCCAGGAGATCGCGATGTCGGGATGGTGGTCGGCGGTCTGGGCCAGGTAGGCGACGGCTCCG
>DATMKQ010000392.1:0-2671 GCA_035571275.1 Trebonia sp. | reverse complement strand
GTCCCGGGACCCCGTCACGTACGTGTTAGCCGCCGGCCAGTTCCGCCGGGGTGTACTGAGCGGCGTCAGACTGGCTGGTCGTGAGCGCCTGCTTCACGCTCTCGGTTCCGGCGATCGCACCGGCGATCTGCTGGCCGACCTCGACGCCGAGCACCTCAAACTGCGGGATGTCGACGAACTGGACACCGACATAGGGGACCGGGTTCACGGTCGGGTGATCCGGGTCCGTCGAGTCGATCGACTGCAGCGTGATGTTCGCGAACGCCTTGGCGGCGGACTGGTAACTCGGGTTGCTGTACAGGGAGGTCCTGCTGCCCGGCGGGACAGCTGCCCAGCCGTACTTGCTGGCGACCAGCGAGTCGTAGTTCTTCGAGGTGGCCCAGGACACGAACTTCCAGGCGGCGCCCGAGTTGGCGGTGCCCTGCGGGATGCCCAGCGACCACGTCCACAGCCACCCCGAGGACGTCGTCTTGTCCACGGGCGCGAAGGCGTAGGAGGTGTTGGCGAAGACGGACGGGTAGGTGGTGGCGATGGAGGTTGCCGCGACCGTGGAGTCGTACCACATCGCGCACTTGCCCTGGCCGTAGAGGGTCAGCAGCTGGTTGAAGCTGTCGTTGGAGGCGCCGGCCTCGCCGTCCTTGCGGACCAGGTTGACGTAGAAGTTGGTCGCGGCCTCAAACGCCGGCGAGGTGAGCTGCGGCTGCCACTTCTGGTTGAACCACTCGCCGCCGAACGTGTTGACGACTGTGTCCAGCGAGGCCATGTTGTCACCCCAGCCCGCCAGGCCGCGCAGGCAGATCCCGGCTACCTTTCCTGGCTGGTTGAGCTTGGCCGCGTAGCTCGCCACCTGCGCCCAGGTTGGGTGCGTCGGCATCGTGATCCCGGCCGCCTTGAGCAGGTCCTTGCGGTAGTACAGCATCGACGACTCGCCGTAGAACGGGACCGCGTACAGGCCGCCCTTGTAGGACAGGGACTTGGCGATCGGCGGGAGCAGGTCGCTGGCGTCGTAGCTCGGGTCCTTCGCGATGTACTGCGTGGACAGGTTGTCCAGCCAGCCGTCCTTCGCGAACAGCGGCGCCTCGTACGGGCCGATCATGATGACGTTGAACGCGTTGCTGTGCGTGGACACGTCCTTCTCGATCGCCGCCCGCAGGTCACCCTCGGTGTACGTGGCGAACTTGACCTTGATCCCCGGGTACTTCTTCTCGAAGACCGACTGCGTCAGCGGGATCATCTGGCCGGTGATCAGCGGGTTGGACACCACGGCAACGGTCACGGTGCCTGTGCTGCTGTTGTTGCCGGCCGCCGAGCCGCCACTCGAGCAGGCGCCCACGGCGAGCAAGGCCGCCGCGCAGCCGGCTGCCGCCAGCGTGCGGGGCTTGAACAGGGACAAACTCATGAATGAACCTCCGCGGGCGAGAAACGGTGTGGCGGGGGAGGGTCGGAACCTCCTAGCTACGCGGCCATGACAGACGTATGCTCATTTGAGCGGTATCCGCTCAAATGAACTAACCATCACAGTGATGGGACAGCTAGGCAAAGTCAAGAAAAGCTGCAAATATGAGATCTGGGCGCTCAAATGAGCGGCCAGCTCGGCTGGACTGGAGGGGTAAATGGCCGGGTTGTCAGCTGACAGGCCGTCCGCAGTCGTCCTCGCCGCCCGGGTAGCGAGGCAGTTCTACATCGAGGGTGTGTCCAAGGTCGACATCGCTGACCGGCTGGGCATCAGCCGGTTCCGGGTTGCCAGGCTGCTCGATTCCGCCCGGGAGACCGGGATGGTGCGCATCGAGATCGGGCTTCCCGGAGGCACTCTGGACGCAGGCCTGTCGGCGGAGCTGTGCTCGGCCACCGGCCTCAAGCACGCGTTCGTGTTCAACTTTCCCGATGATGACGAGCCCGCGCTGCGGCGTCGCCTTGGCGAGGAGGCGGGCCAGGCACTGATGGACCTGATCCGGCCTGGCGACGTTCTCGGCATGTCGTGGTCGCGTACGCTCAGCGGGCTCGCGGCCTCGCTGACCCAGATGCCGCCGTGCCCGATCGTGCAGCTCACCGGCGCGGTGCCGCCCCCGGACGGCAGCGACCTGCTCGAGGTGGTCCGCGGCGTGGCCCGCATCGGCGGGGGCCCGGCGCACGTGTTCTACGCGCCGATGCTTCTGGACGACGCGCAGACGGCGGCGGCGATCCGCCGCCAGGCCGACATCGCCGAGGCCTTCGCGCTGGTGCCGTCCGTCACTATGGCGGTGGTCGCCATCGGCGCCTGGGCGCCAGGGCTGTCGACGATCTATGACGCGATCACGCCCGACGAGCGCGCGGACCTGGCGGCGCTGAGCGTGTGCGCCGAGCTGGCCGGGGTGTTCATCGGCGAGGACGGCAGGCCGGTCGAGACCCCGCTGGACCAGCGCATGATCGTGACGCCGGGACCGCTGCTCGAGCGGATCCCGTTCGTCTTGTGCGTCGCCTTCGGCGTCGGCAAGGCCCCGGCGGTATCCGCCGCGATCCGAGGAGAAATGATCCATGGCCTGGTCACCCACGCGAGCCTCGCCCGCGCCCTGCTCAAGGCTGCCGACCAGCGGGCCGGTGCGGGCTAGCCGGAAGACGCTCTCCGCGGACGGCCCGCTGCCCGGGGGCACGGCCAACCGCGGCCTCGTCATCCGCGTGGGCGATACCGTCC
>DATMKQ010000391.1:0-18041 GCA_035571275.1 Trebonia sp. | reverse complement strand
TGGCAGACGAGCGACCTCGCCGCGCACCTGGTGCTCCGCGAGCGGCGCCCGGACGCCGCCGCCGGCGTGCTCGGCGGCCCGCTCGCCGGGCATACCGAACGCGTCCAGCGACGCCTGGCCGAACGGCGGACGTACGCCCAGCTTGTCCAGGCCTTCAGGGACGGACCGCCGCGGCTGTCGCCGTTCGCGCTGCCCGGTGTCGACGAGGCCGCCAACACCGTGGAGTACTTCGTGCACTACGAGGACGTGCTGCGCGCCCAGCCAGACTGGGAGCCCAGGGACGTCCCGGCCGCGCTGTCCACCGCGCTGTGGAAGCGGCTGAAATCGTCCAGGCTGTTCCTGCGCAAGGCCCCGGTCGGCGTCGAACTCGCCAGAGACGGCGACGGGGACGGCACCGGGCCGTACCGCGTCACGATGAAGAACGCCAGGCCGACCGTCACCGTCATCGGCACGCCAGCCGAGCTGACCATGTGGGTCATGGGCAGGACGAGTGTGGCGAACGTCACCTACGACGGCACCGATGAGGCCATCGGCGCACTCCGCGACTGGCGGGCGTAAGCGCCGCTAGCGACCCATCTCCCGCTTCATCCGGGCCAGTTCGTCTTCCACGTCGTGGTGCGCGGGCTGCGACGAGGGCGTCGCTGGCGGCGGCACCACGACGCTGCGCTCCTCAACCTGCCGCCGCCGCGGGCGTTCCTCGGGCCGGTCCCTGACCTGACGGCGGCGCCGTGCGCCCAGGAGCTTGTAAGCGACGTAGCCGCCGCCCGCGACGATGGCGACGAACACGATCGCGGAGAGCAGCCCGAGAATCACATGGACCAGAGAATCGACCACGAAGAAGACGATGATCCCGCCGACTACGACGGCGCCAACCTTCAGCCAGTTCATCGGGCGACCCCTTTCTGCTCTGTCACATCCGATAATAATCAGAATGCCGAACGCTTGGTGCGGTCGTGGGCGCGGCCTCGCATGCTCGGGCGCTGGACGGGCAGCGTGGGTTGGGGCGCTTGGCGCTATTTGGGCGGGTGGCGTGGGTAGGAGAGGATAACTACATGCACGTACTCGGAATCGACATCGGCGGCAGCGGGATGAAGGCGGCGCCGGTCGACGTGGCCACTGGCAAGCTGCTGGACGAGCGCCAGAAGATCGCCACGCCGCAGCCGGCGACCCCGGCGGCAGTCGCGGACGTTGTCCGGGAACTAGCGGGAGCGTTCGGATGGAAGGGCGTGACCGGCGCCACCTTCCCCGGCGTGGTCACCAGCGGAACGATCCGCACGGCCGCGAACGTCGATCACGCGTGGATCGGGACGGACGCGGCGAAACTGTTCGGCAACGCCCTGGGCGGCGACGTGACCGTGCTGAACGACGCTGACGCGGCGGGGATCGCGGAGATGACGTTCGGCGCAGGGAAGGGCGAGCACGGGACGGTGCTCATGCTCACCTTCGGCACCGGTATCGGCAGCGCGCTGTTCACCGGCGGCCTGCTGGTGCCCAACACGGAGTTCGGTCACATCGAGATCGGCGGGCACGAGGCGGAGAAGCGGGCGTCCGAGCGCGCCAAGGACCTGCACAACCTGAGCTGGTCTAAGTGGGCCGGACGGGTGGACGAGTACGTGCAGCAGATGGAGGCGCTGCTGGCGCCCGACCTGATCATCGTCGGCGGCGGGATCAGCAAAGAGTCGGACAAGTGGGTGCCGCAGCTGACCCACGTCCGGGCCAGGATCGTGCCCGCGGCCCTGCTCAACGACGCCGGCATCGTCGGCGCCGCGATGGCGGCCGCGGGCATCGCCACTACCAGGTAGCGTCCTAAGCCTTTTTCGCGGACTTGCGGATCACGACTAGCAGGGCGTCGTGGGTCGCGCCGGTCACCGAGCCGCCGGCGAATACCGGCTGGCCGTCAGCCAGCGCGGCGGCGGTCGTGCGCGTCCCGTCCTGCCGGACCACCGACCCGGCGGTGACCACCCAGGTCCACATGGTTCCATCGGCGGCCCGCACCGTGACATCGGGGCCGGCGACCGAGACTACGGTGCCACGCTCGAACGCCAGCGTGCGCGGGCCGTCCTTGGTCTGGAAGGTGTACTCGCCGTGCATCCCGCCGAGCAGCCGGAGCCGGGCGAGGGCCCGGCGGACACGGCGCAGCGCCACCTGGCCCGCGGCCGGGGTGGACTGCGCGGAACTGCTCGCCGACGCGAACGACGCGTCGGAGAGCGCGCCGTTCAGCACGGCGGCCTGCCCGGTGAGCCCGGTTGTCGTGTTGGCCGTCGCGGCCGGGGGTGCGGCCGAACCGGACCCGGAGACCGCCTCGGTTATCGCGAACGCGCCGCCCGCCACGACCGCACAGGCCGCGATCAGGGCGGCGACGCGCGCGCGGGGACCGCTGGGCCGCTTGCGGTAAGCCGGGCCCGAGGCGGGCGCGGCTGGCGCGGCACCCGCTCCTTGGTTGCTGTATAGGTTCGTCACGCTGAAGAGTATCGACGCCGTGGCTAGGACACAGACGGGCAACCGCTGGGAGGAATCTTAGAAAATGTCTCAGAATCGCTTAAGGAACGCTGACATTCGCCGCTGGCGGTTCTCAGCGGACCGGGTGGCCGGCGGCGCGCAGGGCGTCCTTGACCTCCGCGATGCGGAGCGTGCCGAAGTGGAAGACGCTGGCGGCGAGGACGGCGTCGGCGCCCGCGTCGACGGCGGGCGCGAAGTGAGCGAGGTCGCCGGCTCCGCCGCTGGCGATCACCGGGACGTGGACGGCGGCGCGCACCAGGCGGATCAGCTCCAGGTCGAATCCGGCCTCGGTGCCGTCCGCGTCCATCGAGTTCAGCAGGATCTCCCCGGCGCCCAGGTCGACGGCGCGGCGTGCCCAGTCCACGGCGTCGATGCCGGTGCCGGTCCGCCCGCCGTGTGTGGTGACCTCGAAGCCGCTAGGGGGGTGGGGGCGGCGGGGTGGTTGAGCCGGGTCGCCCGGCCGCACGCGGCGCGCGTCGACCGACAGCACCACGCACTGGGACCCGAACTGGCGGGCCGCCTCGGCAAGCAGTTCGGGCCGCGCGATCGCGGCGGTGTTGAGCGAGACCTTGTCGGCGCCGGCGCGCAGCAGCGCGTCGACGTCCTCGCGGGACCGCACCCCGCCGCCGACCGTCAGCGGGATGAATACCTGCCCGGCGGTGCGGCGCACGACGTCGTACATGGTCTGGCGGCCGCCGCTGGACGCGGTGATGTCCAGGAAGGTCAGCTCGTCCGCGCCTTCGGCGTCGTACCTGGCGGCGAGTTCGACCGGGTCGCCGGCGTCCCGCAGGTCGCGGAAGTTCACGCCCTTGACGACCCGGCCCGCGTCCACGTCCAGGCACGGGATCACCCGCACCGCAACCGTCATATGGTGTCGTCCGTGCTCGGCTCGTCTAGGCGAATCGAGTCGGGCGGCGGTTCGCTCTCGTCGGGCTCGGTCTCGTCGTAGTCGGGTCCGTATTCCCGGTGCGCCACCGCCTCGACCTCGACGAGCATCCGCGGGTCGATCAGCGCGGACACCTGGACCATGCTGGTCGCGGGCGGCGCGTCTTCGAAGGCGAGGCGGTGCGCCTCGCCCGCCTCCGTCCACCGTGTGATGTCGGTCACGTAAATCCGGGTGCGCACCACATCCGCGAGGCTGGCGCCAAGCTGGCGCAGCGCGGCGGCCACGTTCAGCAGAGCCTGTTCGGTCTGCCTGGCCATGTCACCCTCGTACACGACCTCGCCGTCCGCGATCGATGTGCACCCGCTGACGAAGATGAAGTCCCCGGCCGCCACCGCCCGGCTGAAGCCGACCGACTTCTCGTAGGGCACGCCGGAGGACACCCGCCGTCGCTTTGGGCTCATGATGTTACCTCCTCGTTGGCGAAGCCCGCCTCTCCAATCCCCGGGGGGGTCGTCCCCTTGGGGCCCGAAGCTAGCAAGGCCTCTTCCAGGGTGAACGCGCCCGCGTAGAGCGCCTTGCCGACGATAGCGCCTTCCACGCCTAGCGGCACGAGCGAGGCCAGGGCGCGCAGGTCGGCCAGTGACGACACTCCCCCGCTGGCGACCACCGGGGCGCTGGTCCGCGAGCACACATCGCGCAGCAGGTCCAGGTTGGGCCCGCGCAGCGTGCCGTCCTTCAGCACGTCGGTGACCACGTACCGGGCGCAGCCCTCGGCGTCGAGCCGGGCCAGCGTCTCATACAGGTCGCCGCCCTCGGAGGTCCAGCCGCGCGCTGCCAGCGTCGTGCCGCGCACGTCGAGCCCGATCGCGATCTTCTCGCCGAACCGCGCGATGACCGAGCGGACCCAGTCCGGCTTCTCCAGCGCCGCGGTGCCGATGTTCACCCGGGCGCACCCGGTCGCCAGCGCGCGCTCGAGCGACTCATCGTCGCGGATCCCGCCGGACATCTCAACGTTGATGTCCATGGTGCCGACAACCTTCGCCAGCAGTTCCGCGTTCGAGCCGCGCCCGAAGGCCGCGTCCAGGTCGACCAGGTGAATCCACGACGCGCCGGCGCGCTGCCAGCCGAGGGCGGCTGCCACCGGGTCGCCGTAGGAGGTCTCGCTGCCGGCGGCGCCTTGCACCAGCCGGACAGCCTCACCGTCGGCGATATCGACGGCGGGCAGCAGCGTCAGGGACACGAGGGCGGTCATAGGGTCTCCAGCCAGTTGGACAGGACCGCGGCGCCGACGTCGCCGGACTTCTCCGGGTGGAACTGGGTCGCCGACACCACGCCATGCTCGACCGCGGCCGCGAACGGCTCGCCGTGCTCGGTGACAGTGACCCTGGCGCCGGCGGCGGTCAGCGGTCCGGCGTCGGCCATGCGCAGCGCGTAGGAGTGCACGAAATAGAACCGCGTGCCGGCGGGGATCCCGGCGAACAAGGCGGTCCCCGGCGGCACCGCGACGGTGTTCCAGCCCATGTGCGGCAGCACGGACGCGTCGAGCCGCTCGACCGTGCCCGGCCAGACCCGGCCGCCTTCGGTGCGCAGGCCATGCTCGACGCCGGCGGTGAACAGCACCTGCATGCCCACGCAGATGCCGAGCACCGGCCGCCCCGCCTCGACGCGCCGCGCGATCAGCTTGTCCCCGCCGACGCCGCGCAGCCCCGCCATGCAGGCCGCGAACGCGCCGACGCCCGGGACGACCAGCCCGTCGCAGTCCAGGCCCGCGTCGAAGTCGGCGGTCACCGTGACCTCGGCGCCGACCCGGGCCAGCGCCCGCTGCGCTGACCGCAGGTTCCCCGACCCGTAATCGAGGACGACAACGTTGGCAGTCATTGTGGTCTCGCGGGAGCCACGGTTCGTTCAGGAAAAATGATTTAAAGCACCCCTTTCGTGGAGGGCACCCCGCCAGCCCTGGAGTCGAGGGCGGCGGCGGACCGCAGCGCCCGCGCGACCGCCTTGAACTGCGCCTCCACGATGTGGTGCGGGTTGCGACCGTAAAGCACGTGCACGTGCACGCAGATCCCGGCGGAGAACGCGAGTGATTCCCAGATGTGCCTGGTGAGCGTGGTGTCGTAGGTGCCGATGACCGGCGACATGCCCGCCGGCTCCTCGTGCACCACGTAGGGGCGGCCGGACAGGTCGACCGCGGCGCGGACCAGGGTCTCGTCCAGCGGAACGAGCGCGTCGCCGAACCGCGATATGCCGGACTTGTCCCCCAGCGCCTCGCGCAGCGCCTGCCCGAGGGCGATGCTCGTGTCCTCCACCGTGTGGTGCGCGTCGATCTCGATGTCGCCCTTGGCGCGGACGGTGAGCCCGAGGCAGCCGTGCTTGCCGAGCTGGGCGAGCATGTGGTCGAAGAACGGGACGCCGGTGTGGATGTCGACTGGGCCAGGGCCGTCGAGGTCGAGCTCGACGAGCAGCTCCGTCTCCTTGGTCTCGCGGGTCACGCGCCCGACCCGGTTCATCGTCCCAGCACCTCCGCCAGCGCCGCCTTGAACGCGGCGGTCTCGTCGGGCGTGCCGATCGTCACGCGCAGCCAGCCGTCGGGGCCGGTGTTGCGGATCAGCACGCCGCGGTCGAGCAGCTCTTGCCAGCGGGCGTCGCGATCGTCGAAGACGCCGAACAGCACGAAGTTCGCATCGCTGTCGGCCACCGCCAGCCCGTGCCCGCGCAGCCAGCCGACGAGGTCGTCGCGGCCCTGGCGCAGCAGCGCCACCGTGGCCAGCGGCTCTTCCTTGTGGGCGATGGCGGCGCGCGCGACCGCCTGGGTGACCGTGGACAGGTGATACGGCAGCCGGACGGTGAGCAGCACGTCGATGACGGCGGGGTCGGCCGCCAGGTAGCCGAGGCGGGTGCCTGCCGCGGCGAATGCTTTCGACATCGTGCGGGTGACGACCAGGCGCTGCCGCCCGGGCAGCAGGGTCAGCGCGCTCGGCGTGCCGTCGCGGCGGAACTCCGCGTATGCCTCGTCGACCACGACCATGCCGGGGGCGGCGGCGTAAACCGCTTCGATGAGGTCGAGGGGGACAGAGGTGCCGGTGGGATTGTTCGGCGAGGTCACGAAGACGATGTCGGGGTTGGCTGCGGTGACCTGCTCGGGCGCGGTGGACAGGCCGTAGCCGGGGTCGCGGCGGCCGGCTATCCATTCCGTGGACGTGACCCTCGCGATGAGCGGGTGCATCGAGTACGACGGCTCGAAGCCGAGGGCCGTTCGGCCCGGCCCGCCGAACGCCTGGAGGAGCTGCTGGATGATCTCGTTGGAGCCGTTGGCGGCCCACACCTGCCGGGCGGTGAGGTTGTGGCCGAGGTAGTCGGCGAGGTCCTTGCGCAGGTCGAGCGCTTCGCGGTCGGGGTAGCGGTTGAGCGTGCCGGCTACCGCGCCGACCGCGTCGGCGATCGCCTTCTGGAGGGCTTCGCTTGGTGCGTAGGGGTTTTCGTTGGTGTTCAGCCGGACGGGCACGTCCAGCTGCGGGGCGCCGTACGGGTGCAGGTCCTTGAGGTCATCCCGAACGGGCAGTTCTGACTGCCGCTCCGTCACCGCTCCCCCTTGCTGGCCCGGGGGGACGAGACCCCCCGGGACCCCCCGGAGCCCCTAGGCGGCGTCGCCGTTGGCGACGCGGGGCTTGAGACCCGGGTCCTGACGGCGGCGACGTGGGCGGCCAGGTCTTCGGCGCCGCCGAGCGCGTCGACCCGCGGCGCGACGCTGCGCAGCGAGTCGCGGTCGCACTCGATGACGTTGACGACCTTGAGGTACGGGTAGACGGACAGGCCGCTGGTGTGCCGCGCCGTTCCGCCGGTGGGCAGCACGTGGTTGGACCCGGCGAGATAGTCGCCGAGCGAGACCGGCGAGTACGGGCCGACAAAGATCGCGCCCGCGTTGCGGACTTTGGCCGCGACCTTGGCGGCGTCGGCGGTCTGCACCTCCAGGTGCTCGGGCGCCCACGCGTCGCAGACCGCGATCGCCGCCTGGATGTCGGCGGTGAGCACGTAGGCCGCCTGGCCGTGCAGCGCGGTCTCGACTCGCTGCCTGTGTTTGGTTTTCTGGATCTGCTCGGCTAGCTCCTCGTCGACCCTGGCGGGCAGGCCGGGGTCGGTGGTGATGAGCAGGCAGGCGGCGAGCGGGTCGTGTTCTGCCTGGCCGATGAGGTCGGCGGCGACGAAGGCGGGGTCGGCGGTGTGGTCGGCGATGATGGCGATCTCGGTGGGGCCGTTTTCCCCGTCGATGCCCGCCTGGCCCTGCAGGATGCGCTTGGCCGCGGCCACGTAAACGTTGCCGGGGCCGGTGATCACGTCAGCGGCCGCGCATTCGTCGGTGCCGTAGGCGAACATCGCCAGCGCTTGCGCGCCGCCGACGGCGTGTACCTCGGTGATCCCGAGGAGCGCGCACGCGGCGAGCACCGAGGGGTGCGGCAAGCCCTCGTTGTGGGTTTGCGGCGGGCTCGCGACCGCGATCGACTCGACGCCGGCGGCCTGCGCGGGCACGACGTTCATCACCACCGACGACGGGTAGGCGACCAGGCCGCCGGGGACGTAGACGCCGGCCCTTCGCACGGGGACGAACCTGGTGGACACGCTGAGGCCGGGCGCCGGCTCGGTGTCGGTCTGGTGCGGCAGCTGGGCCTCGTGCACGATCCGGGCGCGCCTGATCGCTTCGGCCAGCGCGTCACGCACCGCGGGGTCGAGCGTGGTGAGCGCGTGCTGGATCGCTTGTTCGGGGACCCTGGTGCGAGCCAGGTCAACGTGGTCGAAGCGGACCGTGTACTCGCGTATCGCCGCGCCGCCGCGGACGCGGACGTCTTCGCAGATCGGCTTCACCAGCTCAACGGCGCGCTCGACGTCCAGCGCGGCGCGCGGCAGCATGGCCTCAAGCGCCGGCCGGGCCAGCCCGGCCGGATCCTTGCCGCGCAGGTCGATAACGGTGGTAACGGGACTCGCCCCGCTGTCCGAAGTCACGGCCCAAGTCTACGGAGCATGGCTCCGCTACCGTCGGCCCGTCCACATAGTGGACGTGATGCGCTCGGGGCGCAAATAAATCGCCCGGGCACGCCTGGGTTCAGCGTGTGGAGGGTTCAGCGTGTGGAGGGTTTAGCGGGTCGGGCTCGGGGACGGGGTTGTGGATGCTGCCGCCGTGGGGCTGCTGGGCTGGCCTGAGGGGGCGTTGCCGCCGGTCGACTGGGAGGCGGTGGGCTGGCCGGTCGGGCTAGCGGTGGGGTTGGCCGAGGCGGGGGGACTCTGCACAGTCGTCGGCTGGAAGGCTGAGTCACTGGGGCCGGGGACTGATGTCGGGCCGACGCTGACGGGCGTGGCCGGGCGCGACGATGATGGCGAGGGGGTCGCGGAAGCGGCCGGGGATCCGGGGCGGTTCAGAGTCGGCCCGGACCGGGTCGAGTCCGCCGGGTTCTGGCCCGGTGCGGGCGACGGCCGGGTGAGATGAGTGATCCCAGTCACTGCGCCGAAGACCGCGCCGGCGGCGCATGCTCCCCCGGCCACCGCCGTGAGGATCCGGCGGCGGCGCAACCGCCTGCCCCTCTTGATGATCGCCGGGATGTCGACGGGGGCCCCGGCTTCCTCCGGCGCGTGCAGCGCCCGGCGCAGGGTGTCCAGATCGGTCATCGTTTGTCACCTCCGATCGCGGGAGCCGGCACAGCCGGGTCCGCGCTGACCCGAAGCTTGGCCAGCGCACGGGAACTGGTGCTTTTCACCGTGCCGACGCTGATGCCCAGGTCGCGCGCCACGGTCGCCTCCGGAAGGTCGAACAAGTAGCGCATGACCACCACCGCGCGTTCCCGCACGGTGAGCGTGGCGAGCGCTCCGGTCAGCCAGTGCCGCAGCGCGACCTCGTCCGCCGGGTCCGGGCCTACTGGGAGTTCTGGCAGGTCATCGGTGGGGTACTCGCGAAGGCGGCGCCGCCACCGGTCGGTCAGGTAGTTGACGAGCACCCGCCGCGCGTAAGCGAAAGCGTCGTCGCGGCGCACCCGGGACCAGGCGGCGTAAGTGCGCACGAGCGCCGCCTGCGCCGCGTCTTCCGCGGTGTGCCCGTCGCCGGTCAGCAGGTAGCCGACGTGCCGTAGTCCGCCGAAGCTCGCCTGCGCGAACGCGGCGAACTCCTCGTCGTCACGCGCCAAATGTCGGTCCCTTCCGCCGGTTACCCGCTTGTGGATATACGGCCGAAGGGCGCCGAAGGTTGCGACCTGGACAGCACAACTTTCCTCGCTCGGCGGACGTACTTCCCGGTGCTCAAGGTATTCGGCGATTTCCAGGAGGAGCGGATGGATTCCAGCGAGAAGCGGTCGCGGGGCAAGGCCGTCTGGGTAGTCGGCGCGGTCGCCGGGCTTGCCCTGGCCGGTGGCGGCAGCGCGGCCGTCGCCGCGGTCAGCTCGGGTCACGGCGACGCGGGCCAGCACCGGCAGTCGGCTGGGCGGCATGTCACCGACCCTTCGCCGTCCTGTTCGCCGGTGCCGAGCCCGACAGGAAGCCTGCTCCCGGCCCCGGTGCCGAGCCCGACAGGAAGCCTGCTCCCGGCCCCAGTGCCGAGCCCGACGGGGGGGTCAGTTTCTCCGGTGTCCAGCCCGAGCGCGCCCGCGCCGGTCCCGACCGCTTCCGCCTCCCCGACTTCCCCGGCCCCAGTCTCGGCCCCGTCTACCGTGACGCCAGTGCCCAGCCCGACCGCGGCCACACCGGTCCCCTCGGCGTCCCCTTCCCCGACTTACCTGGCTCCGGCCCCGTCGACCGCGTCGCCCGTGGCCAGCCCGACCGCCGCCACCTCGACCCCCTCGGCGTCGCCGGTCCCGATGCCGTCGTCGGCGACACCGGTGGCGAGCCCGACCGCGCTGGCCACCCCTTCACCTTCACCGAGTTCACCGAGTCCGTCCGGGCCGCCCGTCGCCTGCTAACTAGGTCCGGCCGCCACATCCTGACCCGGATGCCATTCCCGGCCAGCCGACGGGGCCGGCTGATCTAGTCGCGGGGAGGCGCGTAGCCGGGGGGCGTCGGGGCCTCGGCGTCCTGGTGACGGGTGCCCCACTCGGCGACCAGAATGACGATCGCGGTGAACATCGGCCAGAAAGCGATCGCGCTCTTTGCCCCGAGGGTCAGGGACGCTGGGAAGAGCGTCCCTTTCGGGCTGGACGCGAGCTGCTGGTTGTAGCCGGACAGGCCCATCTGGCCGCCCAGCCACAGCATGACAAGGGCGCCGGCCACTGCGCCGAGGACAAGCCCCGCTGTCGCGATGGCCCGGGCGCCCGGGGTGGCCCGCGCCACCAGGAACCGGTATCCGAGCAGGCCGCTGATCAGGCCGGCGACCACCGCGATGCCGCAGAACCACGCGTCCGCGCCGATGAACGCGGACGTCTCGGCGTTCACCAGCTCGGCCGTGCCCGTGCCGATCTCTTGCAACATCGCCCGCGGAGCCACCTCTCCCCAGATCAGCCCGCCGAGCAGGCCGAGCACGGCACTGCCGGCCAGCGCCAGCCCGAACCCGGCGATGGCTCTGGTCCCTGCCCTGCGCCGGCCGGCCGCACTGGCATGCACTGGAATACTCATCCGAGCCGTTCCACCTCGCTTCCCCGCAAGATCGTATGCGGCGGACGGCACCGCACACGGTTTGGATGGCGATTTGGCGGGCAGACGCACGGGCGTCCTGCGGTCTTTCGGAGGTCATTATGCCCGTTGGTGCCATTATCGCCGTAGTGATCGTATTCATCCTTGTCGCCGCAGCCGCCGCCCTCGCAGGCTCCCAGGTCCTGCGCATGGCCAGGTTGCGGCACCAATTCGGCCCGGAGTACAACCGCCTGGTTCGTGAGGTCGGCACGCGCCGCGCGCAGGCTGAACTCGCTGACCGGCGGCGCCGTGTCGCCGGGCTAGGGCTGCGTCCGCTCACCGCCGAGCAGCGTGCTCGATACAGCGGTGAATGGAAAGCGGCGCAGGAACGATTCGTCGACAGCCCGTCTCAGTCCGTCGAAGCCGCGAGCCAGCTTGTCAGCGCGGTCGCCACGGACCGCGGCTACCAGGTCGGCGACCAGACCCAGCTAGTCAAGGACCTGTCGGTCCACCACGCCCGCTGCCTGGATAGCTATCGGCGCGCCAGAAAAGCGACCGAGCAAGCCGCCACGACGCAGACCGAAGAGCTCAGGCAGGCACTGCTTGGGTACCGCGAGCTGTTCGCGGATCTGGTCGCCGCGACGAGCGCCGTGGAGGCCCAGCCCCTCGCCCCGCCCAACGCGACCGTTCCCGGCAGCACGGGGCGGCAGTCACTGCCGGTCGAGGAGCCCGTTATCCGCGGCACAGTCCTCGGTCGCGCCAGGACCGGCCGGTCGCCCGCCTCAGCCAAGAGTCCAGGCACGGCCAGCAGTGCGGCCTCAGCCCCGAGGCCGGTCGCGGCAGCCAAATTCACCCGGGGAAAGAACCCCGCCTCGACCGACGAGCAAGGAGTGACGCGATGAGCCTGGAACTAGGCCGATCCTCGGCCGCCAGAGACGATGACGACGACAGCGAGTCCGGCGAGGCTGATGACGCGGCCGCGGAAAGCGGTGCCGGGCAGCTGCCGGACGAAGCAACCTCGGGCGCTGCACCGCGCCGCAGCGTTCTCGCGCCCTTCATGATCGGGGGCAGCGCCGATGATTCGCCGCCCGAGGGGGCCTCGGGTGACCTCGACGAGGACTCCGATGACCTCGACGAGGTCTCTGGTGTCGTCGTGAGCGACCCCGGCGAGGACGAGGCGCGTGAGCGCGTTGACGCCTTCTCTCCCGCCGCGAGCGTCGAGGAAGACCCGGCCGCGGGGCCAGACGACGCCGAGGCCGCCGTCACCACCGACGCCGAGGCCGCTGTCACCACCGACGACGAAGACGCGATCGCACCGCGGCTGGGAGATGAGGAAACCGCCGCCGCATCTGAGGCGGATGACACGGTCGGCTCAGGCGTTCCGCGTCAAGGCGGTGCCGACGACCGGGGCACATTCGGCGCGGGTTCCCCGCTAGCCGACGCCGCTAGCCCGGCGACAGCCGCCGCGAGCAGCGTCCCGCTCCCCCGGACCGGCGCGGCGGAACCGCGGCTCGATTCCGGCGGACTGGGGAAGGCGGGCGCCGAGGTTGACGATCCCCTGCTCGAGGATGCCGAGGAGTTGCGCACCAACTGGCTGCGGCTGCAGGCCGGTTTCGTGGACGATCCTCACGAGGCGGTGTCGGACGCCGCGGACCTGGTAGAGCACACGGCCCAGGCGCTCGTCGGCGCGCTGCGCATGCGGCAACAGGAGCTGCGGGAGATGTGGGATGGCGGTCGCCCCCAGGCAAGCGACGCGGCTGACGCCGACGCGGACGGGCAAGGCGTCCAGCCAATGGCCGCGGACACCACCGAGCAGCTACGGCTGCTGATGAAGCGGTACCGCGTGCTGTTCAATCACATCTGCAGGTCATAGCGGGAAGGCACCTGGCCGCCGATGCTGCCAAGCAGCGGCGGCCAGGACGGGGGGACCGTGAGGCTAGGTCCCGGCCCGCGTGCCTGGGCGAGTCCGCCCCGTGCGGGCGAGATTCGGCTGGGGTCGGTACCGCCCGGTGATTATGGGTCCTCTGGGGAGGAAGTGACGGCCCGTCTGGGCTAGCCACTTGCAGACCGCTCGCTTTAGCCGGATGAATGTCCCGTTCAGCTGGTTATGGCAAGCTATATGGGCCATTCATCCGGCGTGGCGGCCAGGGCGGGGCGCGGGGGCCGGCGCGGCATCCGGCGCGGCGGCCGACGCGGCATCCGGCGCGGCGGCCGGCGCGGCATCCAGCGCGGCGGGCGGCGTGGGGCGCTACGCGGGCTTGCGGGCCACGCCTACCCAGCCGGGTAGCGGCGTGGTGTCCGCGCCGGGGTCGGGGCGCCACTGCGTCGTCGCGACCACACCCGGCTCGGCTAGTTCGAGGCCGTCGAAGAACGCGACGACATCGTCGAAGCGGCGGAACGTGACGGGAGCGGTCAGCGACTTGTTCATCGCCTCGGCGCCTTCGGCCATCGCGCCGGCGTGGATGTCCGCCGCCGGGTGCGAGATCGCCAGGTAGCTGCCGGGCGGGACCGCTCGCACCAGCTCAGAGACGATGCGAGCCGGGTCGTCGGCGTCCGGGATGCAGTGCAGCAGCCCGATCAGCATGACCGCGACCGGCTGTCCGAAGTCCAGCACGCGCCCCGACTCGGCGAGTATCCGCGTGGTGTGCCGCGCGTCCGCGTCGATGTAGGCGGTCGGCGCGGTCACCGATGTCAGCAGCGCCCGGGCGTGCGCGAGGACCATCGGGTCATTGTCGACATAGACGACCCGGCATCCCGGATCCACGGACTGGGCGACCTCGTGCGTGTTATTCGCGGTCGGGATTCCGGTGCCTATATCGAGAAATTGCCTGATGCCCATGTCCCCGGCGAGAAAGCGGACCGCCCGCTGCAAGAACGCGCGGTTGCTGCGCACGCCCTCGATCACCATCGGGTCGGCCTGCACGAAGCGCTCGGCTAGCTCGCGGTCCACGGCGAAGTTGTCCTTGCCGCCCAGCCAGTAGTCGTAGACGCGGGCGATCGTCGGCACATGGGGATTGATGTGAGACCAGGTTCTGCTATCGGCCACGGTCCGGGACGATACACCTCGAACGAGCGGCCACCTATTGTTGAATTCGCCACCAAATAGGCTCGCCTCACGGCAGCGGAGATGGTGGCGGTGCTAAGGGGAAGCACGCCTCCGTTCGGGAGAAAAGAGGGGTTGAAGCTCTTAACTCGCCACGCAAGCCGGACCTAGCAACTGCTTGAGATCTGCGTGCAGGGCCGGCGAGGCCGTGACGCGGAGCTTGTCGTCAAGTCGCACCACGGTGGTCTTCTCGTTGCCGCGCAGCCTCAGGTGCACCTCGGTGTGACCCGGGTGCGTGCGCAGCACCTCACGAAGCTGCTCGACCACGGGCGGCACGCATCGATTAACCGGGAGCGAGACCACGAAAGGGGAGTCGTCGCCGGTGCTGAGGTCGGGGATCGTCATGTCCATGGCGATCAGCTTCGGCACGTCGTCGCGGCGGTCCACCCGGCCCTTGACGATCACGATCGCGTCCTCCGCGATCGCCGTGGCGTAGAGCTGGTAGGTCTGCGGGAAGAACAGCACCTCGATGGCGCCGCCGAGGTCCTCAAGCGTGGCGGCGGCCCACTGGTTGCCCTGCTTGGTGACCTTGCGCGTGACGCCGGACAAGATGCCGCCGACCTTGACGATCTGGCCGTCGCGGCCGCCGTTGACCGGGGCGGACGGGGCGCCCGGGGCGCCCGGGCGGTCCACCGAGTCTTCCTGGGCGGCCATCAGTTCCGCGAGCGAGCAGTCGGTTTCCCTGGCGAGCATGTGCTCCACGCCGAGCAGCGGGTGGTCGGAGACGTAGAGCCCGAGCATCTCGCGCTCGAAGTTCAGCCTGAGCTTCTTGTCCCATTCGGTGTCGGGGATCGCGACCTCGAACGCCGCTTCCGCCTCGGCGTCGCCGCCGAACAGCGAGTCCTGCCCGATCGCCTCGTTCCGCTTGATGTCGATGACCGAATCGACCGCCTGCTCGTGGATAAGCGCCAGGCCTTTGCGCGGGTGCTCGAAGGAGTCGAACGCCCCGGCCTTGACCAGGCTCTCTATGACACGCTTGTTGCACACCACGGCGGGCACCTTGCGCAGGAAGTCGGCGAAGCTGGTGAACTCGCCCTTGGACCTGCGCGCGGCGACGATCGCCTCGACGACGTTGCCGCCGACGTTGCGGATCGCCGCCAGGCCGAACCTGACGTCCTCGCCGACCGGGGTGAACGTGGCGGCGGAGGCGTTGACGTCGGGCGGCAGCACCTTCACCCCCATCCTGCGGCATTCGGACAGGTACAGCGCGGACTTGTCCTTGTCGTCGCCGACGGAGGTGAGCAGGGCGGCCATGTACTCGGCCGGATAGTTCGCCTTCAGGTAGGCGGTCCAGTACGAGACCAGGCCGTAGGCGGCGGAGTGGGCCTTGTTGAACGCATAGCCGGCGAACGGGACGAGCACGTCCCACACCGCCTGGATCGCCTGGTCCGAGTAGCCGTGCTCCCGGCAGCCCTGCCGGAAGGGCACGAACTCCTTGTCGAGGATCTCCTTCTTCTTCTTGCCCATGGCCCGTCGGAGCAAGTCCGCCTGGCCGAGCGTGTAGCCGGCCATGATCTGCGCCGCCTTCTGCACCTGCTCCTGGTACACGATCAGGCCGTAGGTGGGCTCGAGGATCTCCCTGAGGGGTTCCTCGAGCTCCTTGTGGATCGGGATGATCTCCTGCTGGCCGTTCTTGCGCAGCGCGTAATTCGTGTGGCTGTTGACGCCCATCGGGCCCGGCCGGTACAGCGCGCCGACGGCGGAGATGTCCTCGAAGTTGTCCGGCTTCATCAGCCGCAGCAGGCTGCGCATCGGGCCGCCGTCGAACTGGAAGACGCCGAGGGTGTCGCCACGGCCGAGCAGCTCGTAGGTGGGCTGGTCGTCGAGCTTGAGGCCGAGGAGGTCGATCTTTTCGCCGCGGTTCTTCTCGATCGCCTGCACGGCGTCGGCCATGATCGTGAGGTTGCGCAGGCCGAGGAAGTCCATCTTGAGCAGGCCGAGACCCTCGCAGGTCGGGTAGTCGAACTGCGTGATCACCGCGCCGTCGGTGTTCCTCGTCCACACCGGGATGTGGTCGGTCAGCGGCTCGGCGGACATGATCACGCCGGCCGCGTGCACGCCCGGCTGCCTGATCAGCCCCTCGATGCCCTGCGCGGTGTCGATGACCTGCTTGATCTCTGCCTCGCCGGCGTAGAGGGCCCGCAGCTCACCGGCCTCCTTGTGGCGGGGGTGCTGGTCGTCGAAGATGCCCGCCAGCGGGATGTCCTTGCCCATGACCGCGGGCGGGAAGGCCTTGGTGATCCGGTCGCCGAGCGCGTACGGGAAACCGAGCACCCGGGTCGCGTCCTTGATGGCCGCCTTGGCCTTGATCGTGCCGTAGGTGACGATCTGCGCGACCTTGTCGCTGCCCCACTTCTGGGTGACGTAGCGGATGACGTCGGCCCGGCCACGTTCGTCGAAGTCGATGTCGATGTCGGGCATCGAGATGCGTTCGGGGTTCAGGAAGCGCTCGAAGATCAGGCCGTGGTCTATCGGGTCCAGGTCGGTGATGCCCATGGCGTAGGAGACGATGGAGCCCGCGGCGCTGCCGCGGCCCGGGCCGACCGCGACGCCGTTGTTCTTCGCCCAGTTAATGAAGTCAGCGACGACCAGGAAGTAGGCGGGGAAGCCCATCTGGCAGATGATCTGGATCTCGTACTCGGCCTGGGCTTTGCGCTGTTCGTCGTACCCGCCGGGGTACCGGTATTGCATTCCTTTCCACACCTCGGCGGCGAACAGCTGGTCTTCTGACTCGTAGCTGTCGGGGATCGGGAACCGCGGCATGAGGTTGTGGGACTCGAACATGCCGGTCGTGTCGACCCGGTCGGCGATGAGCAGCTGGGAGTTCCGGCAGCCTTCCTGCCAGATGTCGCTGCTGTTGACCTGGTACATCTCCTGCGCCGACTTGATGTAGTAGCCGGTGCCGTCGAACTTGAACCGGTCCTCGTCGGCCATGGTCTTGCCGGTCTGGATACACAGCAGGAGCTCCTGGGCCTGGGCGTCCTGCTGCCTGGTGTAGTGGGAGTCGTTGGTGACGACCGGCGGGATGTCCAGCTTCCTGGCGATGTCGAGCAGGCCGTCCCGGACCCGTCGCTCGATCTCCAGGCCATGGTCCATCAGCTCCAGGAAGTAGTTCTCCTTGCCGAAGATGTCCTGCCACTGCGCGGCGGCCTTGAGCGCCTCTTCCTCCTGGCCGAGCCTCAGGCGGGTCTGGACCTCGCCCGACGGGCAGCCGGTGGAGGCCATCAGGCCGTTGGCGTGCTCGGCGAGCAGCTCCTTGTCCATCCGGGCGTACTTGATCAGCCAGCCCTCGGCGTACGACCTGCTGGACAGCTTGAAGAGGTTGTGCAGGCCTTCCCTGTCGCGCGCCCAGATGGTCTTGTGCAGGTAGGCGCCCGAGGCGGAGACGTCGTCCCGCTTCTGATGCGGCTGGCCCCACAGGATGCGGTTCGGGTTGTCTCTGCGCTCCGGGGCCACATAGGCCTCGATGCCGATGACCGGGGTGATGCCGGCGTCCTTGGCCTGCCGGTGGAACTCGGCGGCGCCGTACAGGTTGCCGTGGTCGGTCATCGCCACGTGGGTCATGCCGAGCCGGCTGACTTCGTTGAACAGCTCCTTCAGCCGGGCAGCACCGTCGAGCATCGAGTACTCGGTGTGCACGTGCAGGTGCGCGAATGGCTGCTTGCTGTCAAGCCCGGGTGTGGCCGCCTCGGATGCCGTCATGAAACCCAACCGCCTCCTCAGGCACGCTACACGCTGCACGCTGCGCGCTCGCGGTGCCGCCATCGGGCCCTGGCGGCGCGCTCGCACGGCGCGTTGTTCACTACAGAAAACCGGGGGAAGGCGGCCGACACCGTGACCACGTGACGCGGACCCGCCAGTCGGCGGACCGCTGTCTCCGCGTCGCTGCGGTCATCGCGCCAGCCCGGTGTTCATACCCTAATCGGTTGGCCGCGGGTTGGGGCCGATGACGCGCCGTCGGCGCCTGCC
>DATMKQ010000390.1:0-25552 GCA_035571275.1 Trebonia sp. | reverse complement strand
CATGGCCGCCCGGGTGAGCCGCAGCAGCGCCCACGGATCCTCCCGGTGGGTCCGCACCGACACGCCCATCGCCGTCGACGACGAGTAGTCGAGCGCCCGGAACCCGGCCCGCCCGAGCACCGGCGCGATCGTCGCGATGTGCGCGGTCCGCAGCCCGGTCGCCCCCCACAGCGACTGGTTGCCATCCCGCAAGGACACGTCGACAAGCTCGAGGCGCCCGGCGGAAGACTTAGCCATGGCTGGCTCCGACAGTAATCCACCGCTCCAGGTACCCGGTGTCGACGCCGCCGCGCTCGAACTCCGGGTCGGCGAGCAGTTCCCTGTGCATGCGCAGGTTCGTGGTGACCCCGTCGATCTCGCACCGGTCCAGGGCGCTGCGCAGCGCGGCGAGCGCCGCGGCGCGACTGTCCCCGTGCGCGATCACCTTGGCGAGCAGCGAGTCGTAGTGCGGCGGGACCGCCGAGCCCGCCTGGACGTGCGTGTCCACCCTGACGTCCGCGGGGAACACCGCGTTGGTGACCGTGCCCGGGCTCGGCAGGAAACCGTTGCCGGGATCCTCGGCGTTGATCCGGCATTCGATCGCGTGCCCGGAGAACGTGACGTCCCGCTGATTCAACCGCAGCGGTCGACCTTCGGCGATCGCGATCTGCTCGGCGACGAGATCGAGCCCCGTGATCTTCTCCGTCACCGGATGCTCGACCTGGATACGGGCGTTGACCTCGAGGAAGTAAAACGCGTCGCGGCCGGAGTCGACGAGGAACTCGACGGTCCCGGCGCCCCGGTAGCCCAGTCGCCGGCCAAGCGCGACCGCGGCGGCGCGAAGCCGGGCCGCGTCGCCGACCAGCGGCGCTGGGGCCTCCTCGATCAGCTTCTGGTAGCGCCGCTGGACGGAGCAGTCCCGGTCGCCGAGGTGGATCACCCGGTCGCCGTCGCCGAGGATCTGCACCTCGACGTGCCGGCCGCGGGTCACGTACCGCTCCAGGTACACCCGCGGGTCCCCGAACGCCGCCGCCGCCTCCGCACTGGCCACCGCCACCGCCTGCGCGAGGTCCGCCGGATCGCGCACCACCCGCAGCCCGCGCCCGCCGCCACCCCCCGCCGCCTTGACCAGCACGGGAAACCCGATACGGCCCGCAAGTTCCCTGCCGCTCGCGTCGGGCGGGACATGGCCGCCGGGGAGCACCGGCAGCCCCGCGGCGGCGGCGTGCTCGCGCGCCGCGAGTTTGTCGCCGGTCGCCTCGAGCGTCCGCGGGTCCGGCCCGATGAACACGACACCCGCCGCCGCGCAGGCTCGCGCCAGCCGGGCGTTCTCCGACAGGAACCCGTAACCGGGATGGACCGCGTCCGCGCCCGCGGCGACTGCCGCGGCGGCCACGGCGTCCACGTTCAGGTAGCTGGCCCGCGCGGGCGCCGGCCCTATCCCGATGGTCTTGTCCGCCAGTCGCGCCGGCCGCGATCCGGCGTCGGCGTCGGAGACGGTCAGCACGGTCTCGATGCCGAGGCGCCGGCAGGTGCGGATCACCCGCGCGGCGATCTCGCCCCGGTTGGCGACGAGGACCCGCTGAAAGCCCCGCCCCCGGCCAGCATTGCGTCCGTTCACGCGGGCTCCGGCGCGATCCACATCAGCGTCGCCCCCTGCGCCGTGGTTTCGGCGTTGGCCAGGCAGATCTCGGCGACCCGCCCGCGCGTCCCCGCGTGCACCGAGTTCATCAGCTTCATCGTCTCCACGATCGCCACGACCGTGTCCTCGCCGACCAGATCCCCGACCTCCACGAACGGCGCGGCCCCCGGCCGCGGCGCCCGGTAAAACGTCCCAGGCAACGGCGCGCTCACCGCCGCCAGCCCGCTCACATCGGCGGCCGGACCAGGCTGTGACGTTGGCGCTGTGACCGCCGATCCGTTCGGGGCTGGCGTGACAGCGGTAGGCTCGGCGAGTACCTGCGACGACTCCGTCCAGCCCCCACCCGGCGCCCGGCGAAGCGTCAACCGGAACCGCGGCGTCTGAAGGTCGAACTCGTCGTACGGCAGCGAGTCCAGCACCGCCAGAATGTCCGCCACATCGTCATTCGTCAGGTCCACGAGGCGGCCCCCGGCGGCAGGACCCATGATCGTGGATCACTTTCCATGCCCGGCCATGGAAACCGATCCACGTTAACCCGAACCCGGTCAACCGCTGGGTAAGGGAGGCGGACGGGCCAGGGTTGGGGCGCGGCGGCAGGGGCTGGTGGTGCGAAGGGGGTTTGGCGGGGCGGGTGGTGTTCTAGCGAGGCGGCGTCGGGTGCGGCGCGTGCGCTGGCGCCGACGGAGACCACCCTCAACCAGGTCACTGGGGCTTCCCGAATAGGGACAGGACGTGGTCGGCCGCGCGGGCCTTGGGGGCGGCTACCGGGGCGGGCTCGCGGGCGGCCCACACCGTCTCCGGGCGGCTTTGCAGCAAGACGATCCGTTCCGCCGGCGGGGCGTCGCCGGACAGGAGAGCCCATTCGATGTCCTGGGGTGCGCCGTAGTGGGCCTCCACCCGGCGGCCGGTTTCTGCTAGCGTCCGGATCTCGTCGTCGGTCAGGCATGGCTGCGAAACCAGGTTAGCGGGGGTGTCTTCGACGGTCACCCCGCCTCCGTTCGGAAGACAAGAATGGACGCGGCCCTTCGCGCCAACGCGACGGCCGCTGATCTCGCCGGTGATCTTGCTGATGACGAAGCTGTCCGGGGTCACATCGCCAGAGACCAGGGCCGACCCCAGGCCCCATGTTCCCTCGATCGCCACCACAGAACGGTCCCCGCTCACCGGCGACCGCGTGAACATCACCCCGGCGGCGCGCGGGCGGACCATGAGCTGCACGACTACCGCCATGCCCAGGGAGTCCTCAGGCATGCCGAGCCGGCGGCGGTAGGCCACCGACTCGTCGTTGTACAGGCTCGCCCAGCAGCGCCGGACGTGGTCCACGACCGACGACGCGCCGCAGACACCCAGGTAGGTGTCCTGCAGGCCGGCGAACGAGGCGGCGGCGCTGTCCTCCATCGTCGCCGACGACCGGATGGCGACGTCGGTGTCGATCATGATCTCCTCGGCGCCGCCGCCCGTGCCGAGTCTCCCGTACGCCGCGACGATTTCCGTGATAACAGCATCAGGCGGCGGAGCCGCGACGATCCGGCCGCGCACGCTTGCCGCAGCCGTCGCGATCCCCGCGAGGTCAGCGGCGTCGAGCGCGGAGATCCTCGCGCGCACGTCACCTGACGGGTCGATCGCGGCCATCGCCGCGGCGAAACAGGACACGGTGACGACGAACCCGGGCGGCACGGGGATACCGGCCCGGGCCAGTTCGCCGAGGCTGGCGCCTTTGCCGCCCACGGCCGCGGCGCCGCTTGCCGCTGGCAGGGTGACGACGAAATTCACTCCAGCACCCGCACCGTGCCGCGGTCCCCGTCCACCCGGATCCTGTCCCCGGTCCTGATCCGCTTGGTGGCGTCGCCGGTGCCGACGACGGCGGGCATGCCGTACTCGCGGGCGACGATCGCCGCGTGCGACATCGCGCCGCCGATGTCGCTGACCGCCGCCTTGATCTTCCCGAACACCGGCGCCCACGACGGCGCGGTCACCGGGCAGACCAGGATCTCGTCCTCGCGGATCTCGCCGATCTCGTTGACGTCGTGCAGCACCCGCGCGACGCCTTCGACGACGCCCGCCGAGGCCGCGACACCGTGCATCTCGGTTTCGTCGGGATGCAGCCACGAGTTGATCCGGTCGGCGGTGACGCCCCACAGCATGCGCACCGCGGGGTCGTTGAGTCCCTCGGGTACCGGGCCGAGCGCCGGCGGCGGCGACCAGTCACGGAGGACTTTGAGCATGCGCTTGCGTTCGGCGATGATCGGCGGGAAGTGCGTTCCGCCGAGCGGCGGGCTGCCCGCCGACCAGGCCAGCGAGACGTCGGCCAGTGCCTGGTCGACCTCGCTGTGGTGCAGGTGGAAGACGTCGTCGGCTTCCGCGACGACCCCGAAGCGAGCCAGCAATGACCCGAACGCCTTGATCTTCTGGAAGAACCGCGTGGTGAACCAGTGCTCGCAGTAGAACTTGTGGTCCTCGACGAACGGGAAGACCAGCCGGCACAGGCCCAGCATCTGGTCGAACGCGGCCCTCTCGTCGTCTGTGTTGAGGAGATCGCGGTAGCCGGTGGCGATCCGATCCCGCTCCTCGACAAGCCGCGCCGTCGGCCTGGGCTTCAGCGTGCCGGCGCGCACCGCGGCGACATAGCCGGGCAGTGCGGTGAACGGGACCGTGAGGTCGTCGTTCCACGACAGGTGGTGGTGGTAGAAGCCGTCACCGGTGGACACGTGGAACCACGGGTCGCGCGCCCCCTCGAACGCGTCCAGCCACTGGGCGCCCGCGTCGCCGCGCGCCGCCAAGGCGGCCAGCACGTCGGCCGCCGCGCTGCCCTCGACGAACAGGTCGTCGACGCCCAGGTCGACGGCAAGCCGCGCCAAGGCCCGCAGTTCGTCGTCCGGCCGGTACATGATCACGTCGATGCCGGCCACCATCCGGCCGACGGTCTGGTCGCTGATCTCCGGGAACGCCTTGTTGCAGAACTCGAAGAACACGACGTACGCGCCGTAGCCGAGCATCAGCATCTCGGTATGGTGGTGCCACATCTTCGAGTACAGCGCCAGGCACCTGGCGAAGTTCTCCTGGAGGTAGTGGTTCTGCGCGACGCCGCGTGATTCGAAGACGACCGCGTCGTCCTCCCACTCGGGCAGGGCGGGGACCTCGATGGACTCGATCTCGTCGATGAGACCGCGCACCCGTTCCTTCCAGCCCTCGTACAGCGAGTCCCAGTTGTCGTAGTAGTAGCCCGCCCGGGGGCCGAACACCTCCGCGCGCCGGCCGATCTCGGCCGGGTCGAGCACCGGGTTGGCGGTGATGTAGACGCGGCCGTTCACGATCCGGTGCTCGATGCCGAGCGTGGTCGGGAAGACGAAAAGGCGCGCGGTGTTCGCCCCGATCGCCTGGTACGGGATCTCCGACGTGATCGTGTCGAAGGCCGGCATCGGTTCGGGGAAGTGCATCGAGTTGTAGAACCAGAAGCGCTTGTCATCGTCGGGCTGGAAGCGCGTGAAGTACTGGTACATGGAGCGCCAGTTCTCGGCGCCCGGCACGTCAGTTATCTGCGAGGGGAGCGGAAAGCCATCGTGTTCCATCGTCGGAACCCCCTGGGTTGGTGTTCGATTTTATGTTGTGTAGTCCCGCTGGGTACGCGCGTAGTCGAGGAACGCGTCCAGGGAGGACGGGTCGGCCATCGCGCTGGTGTTGGCGGCCTTCTCGACCGGCGTGCCGAGCAGGATCTTGCGGACGGGCACCTCGAGCTTCTTGCCGGTCAGCGTCGTCGGGATGGCCGGCACCTGGATGATCTTGTCCGGGATGTGCCGCGGGGTGTACTCGCGGCGCAGCCGCGTCTTGATCTCATTCTCGATCTTCTCGTCCAGCGTGTGGCCCTCGGCCAGCTTGACGAACATCGGCATGAAGAACCGCCCCTCGGGCAGGTCCAGGTTGACCACGATCGCGTCGTCCACCTCGGGAATGCCTTCGAGCACCGTGTAGATCTCCGCGGTGCCGATGCGGACGCCGAACCGGTTCAGCGTCGCGTCGCTGCGGCCGAGCACCTGGCAGCCGCCGCGGTCGTTGGTCCTGAAGAAGTCGCCTTGCCGCCAGATGCCAGGGAACTCGTCGAAGTACGTGGCCCGGTACTTGGTGTGCTCGGCGTCGTCGCCCCAGAACTTCACCGGCATCGACGGCATCGGCTGCGTGATCACCATCTCGCCGACCTCGTTGACGACCGTCTCGCCCTTGTCGTTGAACGCGTACGCGGCGACGCCGAGGTTGCGGTGCTGGTGCCAGCCCGCGTAGCACGGCAGCGTCGGCGTGCCCCCGGTGAACCCGGTGCACACGTCGGTGCCCCCGCTGCCCACATGGCTGAACAGGTCGCGCTTGACGTTGCGGTAGAACCAGGCGCCGCATTCCGGGGACACGGGGGAGCCGGCCAGCATCACGGTCTTCAGCGCGGACAGGTCGTACTTGTCCTTCGGCACGACCCCGCGCTTGGCGAGCATGTCCGCGTACGCGGGGCTGCCGCCGAACAGCGTCACCTTCGCGTCGGCCGCCATCCGCCACAGCGCGTCCGGCTCCGGGTAGCCGGGGTTCCCGTCGTACAGCAACGGCTTGACGTTGATGAGCAGGGCGCTGACCAGGAAATTCCACATCATCCAGCCGGTCGTGGTGTAGAAGAACAGCACGTCGCCTGGCCCCAGGTCCATGTTCAGCCGCTGCAGCTTGAGCTGCTCGATCAAGATGCCGCCGTGGCTATGGGTGATGGCTTTCGGCAATCCGGTGGTGCCGGAGGAGAACAAGATCCACAGCGGCATTCCGAACGGCCCGCGGGCAAACTCGAAGTCCTTCGGGTTGATCGCGGGCTGGTCGAGCACGTCGTGCCAGTTCTTCGCGTGGTCCGTCGGCGCTGGTATGTCGCCGAACGGCAGGTATATGACGTGCTCGACGCAGCCGAGGTCCTGGATGATCTGGTTGAGCTCGACGCTGCGGTCGTAGTCCTTCCCGCCGTACCGGTATCCGCCGGTGCAGATCAGCACCTTCGGCTGTAGCTGGCGGAACCGGTCGAGGACGCCGCGCCAGCCGAAGTCGGGGGAGACCGACGTCCAGATCGCGCCGATGCTGGTCGCGGCGAGCATCGCGGTGACGGCCTCGGGAATGTTCGGCAGGGTCGAGGCGACACGGTCGCCGGGCTGGACGCCCAGGCTCCTAAGCTGGGTCGCGAGGATGCGCACGTTCTTGCCCAGCTCGTCCCAGTACAGCGGGGTGACTGGCTTGGTCTCTGAGTGGTAATAGAGCGCGACCTCGCCCGGACGCTCCTGGTGCAGCACGTTCTCCGCGTAGTTCAGCCGGGCGCCGGGGAACCACTGCGCGCCGGGCATGGCTCCACTCGCCTGTTGGCCCACACCAGCCGGGCTGGCGAGCACGGCCGTGGGCTTGCTTTCCACGACGATGTCGTTGTAGTCCCAGATGGCCTGCCAGAAGCCCTCGAGGTCGGTCACCGACCACTGCCACAGGTCCGGATAGCCATCGAAGCGCAGGCCCCGGGTTTCGTCGAGCCAGGCCATGAACTTCGTGATGTTCGCGTCGGCGATCCGTGCGGGAGATGGCGTCCAGAGCAGGTCGCCGGCCTTGACGACATTGGGATGGGCGTCTGCGCTCACATGGCAGAGGTTCGCACATCGGGTTACCGGGAGGCAATGGCAAGGCGGCCCATTTGTCGCTCGCGGGTCTTGGTTGCCGACCCCAACACGCGCTGCTCGGCGGCTATGTGTGACATTCGCCGCGGCGCGGGACGGGTACACTGCCATGGATGCGCACCGATTCGCTTGTCGCCGTCGACGTCCACGTGCACATCGAGGCCGACGGCCACGGTTGCTTCTCCCTGGACGACGAGCTGATGGCCGCCTCGGCCAAATACTTCAGGGCGGACCACGATCGGACGCCCACGCTGGAGACCATCGCCGGCATGTACCGGTCGCTGTCGATGGCCGCCGTCGTGTTCACCGTGGACGCGGGCACCTTCACCGGCCACCAGGCGCTGTCGAGCGAGGAGATCGCCGACAAGGCGGCGGCGCACGCCGATGTGCTGATCCCGTTCGGGTCCGTGGACCCGCTGCGGGGGGCTTCCGCGGTCTCGCAGGCGCGGCTTTTGGTGGAGGAACACGGCGTCCGCGGGTTCAAGTTCCACCCGTCACTGCAGGGGTTCGCGCCCAACGACGCCGCCTGCTATCCGCTGTGGTCCCAGATCGAGTCGCTCGGGGTGCCGGCGCTGTTCCACACCGGCCAGACCGGCATCGGCGCCGGGCTGCCCGGCGGCCGGGGCATCAAGTTGCGGCTGTCGGACCCGATGCTGCTCGACGATGTGGCGGCGGACTTCCCTGGCCTCACGGTGATCCTGGCGCACCCTTCGGTGCCGTGGGCGGACTCGGCGATCTCGATGGCGACCCACAAGTCGAATGTGTACATCGACCTGTCCGGCTGGTCGCCGAAGTACTTCCCGCCCGCCCTGGTGCGCGCGGCCAACTCCTACCTGCAGGACAAGGTGCTGTTCGGAACGGACTTCCCGCTGCTGACCCCGGAACGCTGGCTGCGCGACTTCGAGACGCTCGACCTCAAGCCCGACGTCCGCCCCAAGATCCTCAAGCACAACGCGATTGCCCTGCTCGACCTGGACCGCGACTAGGATTCGCAGGCATGTTGCGCGGAGAGCTGACCGGGCTGCGGGCCCGGTTGCCTGCGGACGTTGATGTCCTGCATGCCGAGTTGTACGACGACGTCGAGACGCGGGTTCGGGCGGACACCCGGCCCTGGATGCCGCTGCCGGCCGGGCCCGCGTCGCCCTACTGGGTGGAGGTGCGGGCGGGGGAGGCGTCGCGTGCCGACAACGCGGCGATCTTCTCCGTCGTCGAGCTCGCGACGGGTGAGCTCGCGGGAGAGGCGCTGCTGTGGGCCATCGACCGGCACAACCGGTTGGCGCATGTGGGGATATCGCTGCGCCCGGCGTTCCGCGGCCGCGGCTTCGGCATCGACGCGGTGCGCGTGCTGTGCCGGTACGGGTTCGCGATCCTCGGGCTGCACCGGCTGCAGATCGAGACCCTGACCGACAACCACGCGATGATCGCGATCGCGGACCAGGACGGCTTCGTCCGCGAAGGCGTAACCAGGCGTTCAGAGTGGGTCAACGGCGCCTTTGCCGACTGCGTCATCCTCGGGCTGCTCGCCGACGAGTTCCCCCGGTGAACAGCGACGGTGATATCACTTGACCGTGATTATCATCCACAGTCCCTGATGAGCATTCACACCCGGTTTGCGCAGGTGGCGTGCGCAGGTGCACAGGGTTATGCACAGGTAATCCACCGTTATGCCCAGACTGCGCACAACCCGCGCCGGCGTTGCGCACAGGAATATCCACAGTCTCTGTGGATAACTGTGGTTCACGCACGTTCACCACGAGGGCGTCCGCTGGTCATCTGTCTTCTTCGCCCGCAAGCGACGATGGGGCTTCGCCGACGGCGGCAGGCACGTCCGCCAGCGCGACACGATTCCGGCCGGCCTGTGGACGCGAACCGAGCCGCTGCGCCTCGCGGAAGATTTCATTTTCTTGGCAGACTCCAAATAACCGTAGTCTCCGGTTCCCGACATTGACGGACAGCGAATTGATCACTGCTAATACCGCCAGTCACGCACGCAACAGGCAGCGGCTCGGCGAACTCCGCGGACAACGCTCATTATTTTGTTATCAAGCAGTGGCTTACTAGTCGCCCGAACTGTGCTCAACAGTGAGCCATCGCGGGTATAGCATCCCTGTAAAGCGACATAAGCAGTTGGGGGGCAGGGGGACAGGGGGGCAGGAGCAGTCGCAATTGGCTGGTGAAGCCGAACATCCTGCTATGACGCGTGCCCTAATCCGCTGCGCAAACACGGATTCAGGGGGGATTCATGCGAATTTCACGTCGGCGCCTTGTCGTTGTTGTCGCTCCGGTGACGGCTCTGGCTCTAGCGGCACTTGTTACGGTTATTATCGCTCCTTGGAATTCTGATTCTCAGCGGGGGCACGGCTTAGCGGACGCTCCCCACGCAAGCGTCCAGGCTCAGCAGTCAGCAACAACTCCCGGGGAAACATCTGCACCGTCGTCATCTCATTCACCTCAAGGATCTCGGCGAGCGGACGGAACATCCGGTAGTCGCGGAGCCGGACATAGTCCGGGCACTACAAGTTCCTCGTCCTCGTCCCCGTCCTCGTCCGCGCCGGGCGGGGGCTCGTCAGGGTCGCAATCGCCCGCACCGTCAGGCTCCTCCGGGCCCTCGGCCTCGCCGTCGTCCTCCACGTCGTCCTCCCCGGTGCCCTCCCCGACGCCGCACGCGCACGTGCCGACGCAAGCGGAACTGCAGGCGGCGCTGCTGACCGCGGCAGAGGTGGGCCCGGGCTTCAGCGTTCAGGCGCCAGGATCGGGGATCAGCGACGGTTCGCTGACCAACGCCTGTCCCGCGGTCGCGGGCGGGAGCAACCCTAGTGAGACAGCGATCCGCGCGTTCGTCGCCAACCCGGGCACGCTGAGCATCGACGACGTCACCGAGGAACTGCTCCAGTTCACGGTCAGCGGCGCCGAGGCGCAACTCGACCAGTTTGCCCAGGTCGTAAACGCGTGCGGCAGCTTTTCCTTGACGATCCCGACGTCGGAAGGAAACTTCCAGGTTCAGATTGGCCTCGCCAACGAGGCGTTTCCCGCCGTTGGCGACCAGACGGCGGCGATCCGCGTCACCGCCAACGTGATCACGCTCGGAGTCACCGTCACGGGCGACGTCATCGCGGTGCGGTACGGCGGAACCGTGGTCCTGGTGGTGAACGTCGCGCTGGAGGTGAGCAGCGATCTAACCAGGTCGGTCGTCGATACGGCATTCGCGAAGGTGGCGGCGCGGTGGTAGTGACGTCGCCTGAGGTGCCGGGCGATGAGGGCGCCCCGGTCGTCCGCATGGAGCAAGGACTTCGTGCAGGCGTCCGGGGGCTCTTGAAATCCGGGCGGCTGCGCCAGATGCCCTCGGTGACCGTCCTGGCGGCGATGTGCGCGTCGGCCGTCTCGCCTGTTATCGCCACCGCCGCCGGAATGGACCCGATCGGGCTCGCGGGCATGGGCGTCCTGTCCGGGCTGGGCGGCGGCGTGCTCAGCGGGCTCGGCGTGGGACTGCTCGACAAGTACCGCGAGCGCGGTGAACGCCAGCCGACGCAAGAGGAGGTCGAGCCCGAGATCAGGGCGCTGCTCGAGCAGCGCCTGACGGCAGGCGACGCCCAGCAGGCCACGCGCTTGAGCGCTGACATCTTCGAGCTTTTCTGGCGCGTGGACGCGGGCAAGATCCTTGCGGAGACGACGGATGACGCCGACACCAGGTCCGCGGTCTTCGAACTGGTCTCGGCCGTCAATCGCGTCAGCGAAGACTTCGCCGGGGGAAGGTTCCTGCTCGAAGACTTGGTGCTGGCCCTAGAGAATCTCGACACGAGCATGCGGGGACTGCGAGACGAAGTGGCCGTCGTGTCCGTTTTCGAAGTTCGGATACTGCAAATCGTCAACAGCATCGCGGCGCGCCTGGACGGCATCGCAGGCGATGATCGCGTCAGCGGCGCCGCGCCCTCAATTGAGGGGTGTCCGTACCTGGGGCTTGTGCCGTTCAGCGAAAAGGACGCACAGGTCTTCTACGGCCGCGAAGAGATGGTGGACAAGCTGGCGGACAAAGTGCGCCACCATCCCGAACGCGGCGGTCTTATCGTGGTCACCGGAGTGTCGGGAGCGGGGAAGTCATCACTGCTGCGTGCGGGACTGCTTTCGAGCCTAGGGAAAGGTGACCGGATCCCCGGGTCGGAGTACTGGATCCACCAAGTCATCACGCCGAACGGCAATCCGTTCGGCGAGCTGGCCGCCTCCCTTGCCGCGCTTAGCGTGGACGGTCGCCGACGGCATATCCAAGAGGAACTGATAGAGGCGCCTGAAGAGGCGTACCTGACCGTCCGGCAGGCCTTCGAAGAGCGTGATAAGCGGCCCGGCCGACCGCGGACCCTGGTCGCGCATGACACAACCCTGCGGCTGCTGCTGATCGTGGACCAGTTCGAAGAGGTATTCACGTTGAACCCAGGTCAGGAAGAGGAGGAAACTCGCACGAAGTTCGTCACCGCACTGCGTTCGATAGCGAGCGCGCACGGCCGGGATGGTCCCCTCGCCACGGTGATCCTGGCCGTACGCGGGGACTACTTTGAAGAGTGCATCGCGCTCGGCGACCTCGCTGACGACCTGGAGCAGGGACTGGTCACCGTCCGGTCGATGACCGATCAGCAGCTTCGGCTCACGATCACCGGCCCCGCCAAGGCGGCGAATCTGAGCATCGAAGACGGGCTCGTCCCGACCGTTCTCGCGGATCTGCGCACGATGGGCCCGGATAATGTGGCCGGAGCGCTGCCGCTGCTATCCGTCGCGATGCAGCGGACCTGGGACTTCCGTGACGGCTACACGCTCACCATCCATGGGTACGACAGGTCCGGCGGCGTCAGCCACGCCATCGAGGAAATCGCTGATCAGACGTTTGACAAGGTGGATAAGGACGACCGCTGGCTCGCTCGCGGCATTCTGTGCCAGCTCACTGTCCCCAGCCGTATCCAAGGTCGCGGGTTTAGCCGCCGTCCGGTCTCTCAGTCGCAGATCTACGGCAGGTTCCCCGACGCCGGGCAGCCGAAGATCGACGACATCCTGGACCTGTTCGCCCGCAGTCGCTTGATCGTGGTGGGCGAGAACGTCATTGAGCTTATCCACGACGTCCTGCTGACCGAGTGGCCGCTGCTGGGCGGCTGGCTCGAGCAGGATCGGGCCGACCTGACGCTGCTGAACAGTCTGGCCGAGGACGCCGCGCAATGGGATGCGGAGAAAGACAACGCGTTTCTCTACCGCGGCCGGCGGCTTGAAGCGCTGCTTGACCTGGACGCCAGGTCGAAACGCGACCCTCGGTATGCGATCCCCGCGAATGAGCGCGGTTTCCTGAAGGCGAGTAAGAGCGCCGCCAGCCGGCGCACGCGCTTCCTCCAAGGAATAGCCGCCGCCCTGGTAATTCTTCTCCTCGCGTCCGCCGCGTTCGGGGTGGCAGCTGTCCTGGCGGCCCGCAGCGCGACCCGACAGCGTGACGCGGCGATCTCCGGCCAGCTCGCGGTTCTCAGCGAAAGCCAGGTTCTCGCGAATCCGGTGCTGGCCGCGCAGCTGGCGGCGGCGGCGTGGCAGGTCTCCCGCGGCGCTCAGTCGCGGGAGAGCATGCTGGACGTGCTCGCTCAGCCCGTCCGCGCGGTCCTTACCACCACCACCACCACCTCGGAGGCTGTATTCAGCCCCCACGGCTCTGTCGTGGCGACAGTGGGAAAAAAGGCGGTCGAGTTCTGGGACGTGCTTACCCACCGTCGGGTTGGCGCGGTCATCACCGTGCCCGGCGGGGTGGTCGGCGCGGCCTTCAGGCCGGACGGCCGCGTGCTGGCTACCGCGGATGCCGACGGCACGGCGCGGCTGTGGGACGTGGCGACCCGCCGCCAGATCGGGGCACCGCTGCGGGCGAGCACGGTCGGCGGCGTGACCGCGGTCGCCTTCAGCCCGGACGGCCGCCTGCTGGCCACCGCGGGCGACGACGGCGCGGCGCGGCTGTGGGACGTGACGACCGGCCGTCAGGTCGGGGCGCCGCTGCCCGCCGGGGCCGCTGCCGGGCCAGACGGCCAGGTGACCGGCGTCGCCTTCAGCCCGAGCGGCAAGCTCCTCGCCACCACGACCCTGGGTGCCGTCGCCCAGCTATGGGATGTCGCGACCCATAGTCGGGTCGGCTCGGCCATGACCTTCGCCGCTGGCCTGTCCGATTTTCCTAAGATGCGCGGCGTCGTGTTCAGCCCCGACGGCGCGACGCTCGCCATCGTCTGCGGGGACGGGTACGTGCGGCTGTGGAATGTCGCTACCCAGCACCAGGCTGGCGCGCCCATCGCGGCCACGGAAGGAGCGGGCAGCGTCGCCTTCTTTCCGCAGGGCTCGACGCTCGCGATCGCGGAAGACGACGGCACGATCCGCTTGTGGAGCCTCGTCCCCCGTCATCAGATCACCACGATCGGGGCCACGAGCGGCGGGAGCATCAGCTCCGTGGCGGTCAGCCCTGGCGGCACGATGCTCGCCACTGTCAGCGCGGATGGCACGACCCGGCTGTGGGACATCGTCGTGTTCCACAACATCGGGCCGTCCATCTCTATCGGAAGCATCTATGCCTCGGCGTTCAGTCCGGACGGGCGGCTGCTCGCCACCGCCGGGTTCGACCGCCGCATCCGGTCGTGGGACCTGGTGTCGGGCCGGCCGCACGGGCCGCCGATCGTGGTGAGCGGCAGCGGTGGTGTGTCGGCGGTGGCGTTCAGTCCGGACGGGCGGCTGCTGGCCGCCGGGAGCGAGGACGGCAAGGTGCGGTTGTGGGATGTGGCGTCGGGCCGGCCGTACGGGCCACCGATCGCGGCGAGCCCCGTCACCGGGCTCGAGTTCAGCCCCGGCGGAACGATCCTCGCGATGGTCACCCAGGCGCGGACCGCCCTGCTCTGGGACGTAGCGACACGCCGGCCCGTCAGCACGCTGACATCGCTGCCCGGGGTGGTAGCGGTCGCGTTCAGCCCGGACGGCTCGACGCTCGCGACCGCTCAGACCGACAACACCGCCCGGCTCTGGGACGTCGCGACAGGCCGGCAGAGCGGCGTCCCGATGATCGCCACCGGCAGCGGCGACGTGGAAGCCGTGACGTTCAGCCATGACGGGACCATGCTCGCGACCACCGGTGACGACGGCTACGCCCGGCTGTGGGATGTGGCTACCCAGCACGAGATCGGGCCGCAAATGGAGGTTGGCGGCACCGGGCCTAACGGGCAGAACCTGGCGTTCAGCCCGGACGACGCGACGCTGGCAGCTGTCGGCTCCGGCGATCAGACGACGACGTGGGATGTGGCCTTCCCGACGGACCTCCTCGCCGCGGTGTGCTCGATAGCCGGGCAGCCGCTGACCCCGCGGGAATGGAATATCTACATGGGGTCGGCCCCGTATGTCAGTGCCTGCCCATGACGAACCGCCTCAGCCGGGCGCGCGCGACCACACCTCGCGTCGCGCATCTACATGCATGTAGAATTTGTTACCTAGAATTACGGGTAGGAAGGACCCATGGCCATGGGGGAAGGCTCGGTCGCTGGGCTGGCGTGAGTGTCGGGGAACTGATTTCCAGTTACGGCTACTGGGCGCTGTTCGCGCTGGTGGCCGCAGAAAGCCTCGGTGTTCCGCTGCCCGGGGAGACCGCCCTCATCATCGCTGGTACCTACGCGGGCACCACGCATCGACTGAATCCGTGGCTGATCTTCGCCGTCGCGGCGGCGGCGGCGATCATCGGGGACAACATCGGGTTCTGGATCGGGGACAAGGGCGGCTACCGGCTGGCCCGCCGCTACGGGGCCAGGTTCCGGCTGGACGAGCGGAAGTTGAAGACGGCCCGCTACCTGTTCGACCGGCACGGCATCTATGTGGTGTTCTTCGGCCGGTTCGTGTCAATTCTCCGTACGTACGCGGCGTTCCTGGCCGGGACCAGCCGGATGCGGTGGCGGAAGTTCCTGCCCGCCAACGCGGCTGGCGGCATCGTGTGGGCCGCGATCTACACCACGGCCTCGTACCTGGCCGGGAAGACGCTGCAGCGGGCGTCCGGCACTATCGACCTGGTGCTGGCCGGGGCGGCGATCGTCGCGATCATCGCGGTTTTCCTGCTGGTCCGCCGGCAGGCCGGCCGGCTCGCGGACCGCGCGGAAGCCGCCTACCCGGGGCCGCTAGACGGTGACGATGAGCCCGATCGCGGCGGTGATTCCGCCAGCAGCGATTCCACGGTATTATCTTCACATCAAGATAAACTATGGAGGCGTGACGCCATGATTCACCACGTGCAGCTTGCCTGCCCGGCAGGCAGCGAGCCGGCGCTCCGCGAGTTCTACGGTGGCGTGCTAGGCCTGGCTGAGCTCCAGAAGCCGCCAGTTCTCGCGGCCCGGGGCGGGTGCTGGTTCAGCGGGCACGGCATAGAACTCCACCTCGGCGTGGAACAGGATTTCCGGCCCGCGCGCAAGGCGCATCCCGGCCTGCTGGTCGAGGGGCTCGACGGCTGGGCGAGCCGGCTGCGAGACGCTGGCTACCCGGTGCTCTTCGACGACGACTTCCCTGGCCTGCGCCGCTTCTACACCCAGGACCCGAACGGGAACCGGCTCGAGTTCCTCGAGCGCGTCGAATAAGAGGGAGCACGTGACGGCGGGGGAGTCGGCCCCTTCCGTTCGGGATAATGGCTTTGATCGCCAGCGACAAAACAGGAGTCCTCATGACCCGCCCAGTCAAGATCCCGGATGCCACCCACCCGATCACCGTCCGTCCCGCCGGCGCCCGCGTGACCGTGCGCGTGGGCGGCGTCACGGTGGCCGAGTCGGACAGCGCGCTGTCGCTGGCCGAGGCGTCCTACCCGGTCGTGCAGTACGTTCCGCTCGCCGACGTGGACGCCAGCGTGCTCCGGCGCACTAGCAGCCACACCTACTGTCCGTACAAGGGCGAGGCCAGCTACTACAGCGTCCAGCTGCCCGACGGCCAGACGGAGACGGACCTGATCTGGACCTACGAGCAGCCGTACGACGCGGTCGCCGAGATCGCCGGGCACCTGGCGTTCTACCCGAATCGGGCCGAAATCACGCTCGCCTAGAGCTCGTCGTCGAGCAGCGAGAACACCGCCAGGTCGTGCAGGCCGTCGTCCTCGTTGCCCGCGCGCCGCAGCGTCCCTTCCCGGCGAAAGCCGGCCTTTTCCGCCACCTTGATCGACGCGACGTTGTCGGTGTTGGCGGTGAGCCAGGCGCGCTGGATTCCGCTGGTCAGGAGCCAGGCGGCGACGGCGGCGAGCGCCTCGGTCGCGTACCCCTTGCCGCGCTCGGTGGGGCGCACGCCGTAACCGATCTCCGCGGACCGGACCTCCCAGTCGGCGTGGAACACGCCGATCGAGCCAACGATCCTGCCGCTCGCCCGGTCGAACATCATCATGTGCATCGCGCTGTCGCGGGCTGCCGAGTTCTTTCCGGTGGCGAACCATTCGGCCAGCTCATCGGTGGTGGACGGGAACCCGGGCGGCA
The DNA here is from genome assembly GCA_035571275.1 of Trebonia sp. GTDB lineage: Bacteria > Actinomycetota > Actinomycetes > Streptosporangiales > Streptosporangiaceae > Trebonia. Next base: position 8,780 of record DATMKQ010000390.1, on the reverse strand, counting down.
GCGCTTCCTGCTCGCCCGCGGCGGCGAGCTCACTGGCGAGGCCGAGGTCATCCGCACCGTACTCGCGCAGGTCCAGCCGGTCGCTGCTGATGTCGGGGGAGGGGAAGGAATCCATAGCCACCTATTGTCCACCGTTCGGTTGACGCTGCCGTGACCGGTCGGGCGACGCGCCGCCGCGGCGCTGTCCGCGAGGCTGGACGCATGAACGGAAATGGGTCGGCGCAGGCCGTCAGGGTCCGCGGTTTGCGCAAGAGCTATGGCGGCACCGCGGCGGTCGGCGGGATCGATCTCGACATCGCCCCGGGCGAGGTCTTCTCGCTCCTTGGCCCGAACGGGGCCGGCAAGACCACCACGGTGGAGATCCTCGAAGGCTACAGGGACCGCGATGGCGGCGAGGTCAGCGTGCTCGGCACGGACCCGCGGCGGGCATGCCGGGCCTGGCGGGCGCGGATCGGCATCGTGCTGCAGCTCGCGGCCGACGCGCCGGAGCTGACCGTCGCCGAGATGGTAGAGCACTTCGCCGGGTTCTACCCGAACCCGCGGCGCCCCGCCGAGATGATCGACCTGGTCGGGCTGACGGACAAGGCCCGGTCCCGGATTCACGCGCTGTCCGGCGGCCAGCAGCGTCGGCTCGACGTCGCGCTCGGCCTCGTCGGCGCGCCCGAGTTGCTGTTCCTCGACGAGCCCACGACGGGGTTCGACCCGCAGGCCAGGCACGCGTTCTGGGACGTGATCCGGTCGCTGTCCGGCGGCGGGGTCACGGTGCTGCTCACCACGCACTACCTGGACGAGGCGGCGGCGCTCGCGGACCGGGTGGCGGTGATCTGCGACGGTGCGATCGTCGCCGAGGGGCCGCCCGCCGAACTGGGCGGGGGCAGAGCCGATGAGGCGGTCGTGGCATGGCAGGGCCTTACCGGCCCGCGGCGGCAGCGGACGGATGAGCCGACCCGCCTGGTGGGCGAACTGGCCGCCGCGTACGGCGGCGAGGTGCCGGGCCTGACGGTGACCCGTCCCTCCCTGGAAGACGTTTACCTGGAGCTGACGGGAGGTCGGCAGTGACCGCGCTGGATGACGCTAGTTCGCGGACTTCTGTGACGGCAGGCGAGCGGCTGGCGCCGCTGCCCAGCGTGTGGCGGACCGGCTGGTCCCGCGGCCGGGTCGAGCTGAAGTCGTTCTTTCGCGAACGGCAGTCCGTAGTGTTCAACTTCGCCATGCCGGCCGTGATGCTGGTCCTGCTTGGCGCGGTCTTCCGCGGGCAGCACACGGGTCCAGGGGTGACGATCGGCGATTTGTACGTGGCGGGCCTGATCGGCGGCGGCGTGATGGCGACCAGCTACCAGAACCTGGGCGTGTCGATCGCGTTCGAGCGTGAGCGGTTCACGCTGAAACGGCTGCGCGGCACGCCGATGCCGCCGGCGGCCTACTTCGGCGGGAAGATCATCCAGGTCCTGGTCGCCTCCGTGGCCGAGGTCGCGGTGCTGCTGGCCGTCGGCGTCAGCCTGTACCACCTGCGGCTGCCCACCTCGATGACGGCCTGGTGGACGTTCACCTGGGTGTTCGTCCTCGGCGTGGCGGCCTGCTCGCTGCTGGGCATCGCGGCGAGCAGCCTGCCGCGCTCGGCCGCCCGCAACGGGGTGGCCGTGGTGACGCTGCCGTTCATCGTGCTGCAGTTCATCTCGGGGGTGTACGTCCCGTTCACCCTGGTGCCATCGTGGCTCCAGGACGTCGCCTCGGTGTTCCCGCTGACGTGGATGTGCCGCGGCATGCGCTCGGTGTTCGTGCCGCAGGCGGTCACGCTCGAGCCGGGGCACTCCTGGCAGCTTGGGCTGACCGCGCTGGTGCTGATGGCCTGGATCGTCGCAGGATTGGTGTTGTGCCTGCGAACGTTCCGCTGGGAGAACCGGCGATCACAGTGACGGACCGGCGGCATGCCTGGGAGACCGGCACGTTGCGGTGGGAAGCCTTCTACCTGTTCGTGTTCGTCGCCGTCATGGTGATCGTGCTGGTGGACACGCCAGGGTCGACCGTGGTGGCGGCGACGGCGGTGGCCGCCACCGTGCCGTGGTACCTGCTGATGGGCCGGCCGATGTGGACCGGCAGGTGTCCCGGCCCGGCGTGGGAGACGATCTATATCGTCGGCCTGGTCGCGGCGTTCGGCGTCGCGCAGAGCCAGAATCCCGAGGTCTGGTTCCTCGCGTTCGCCATCTCGCCCCAGTTCTACATGTTCCTCGAGACCCGGCTGGCCATGGTGCTCGGCATCGCGGTGAACTTCCTCGCCGCGGCGCTGCTCGTGGCCAGGTATCCGAGCGGCACCACGGCGGCCACGGCGTTCGGGGTCGCCGTGGCGGGCGGCGGCTTCTCGGTCTTCTACGGTGCCTGGGTGACCCGGATCATCATGCAGAGCGCGGAGCGCGCCGAGATCATCGACCAGCTCGAGGCGACCAGGGCCGAGCTGGCCGCCGCGCAGCACGAAGCCGGCCGGCTGGCCGAGCGGCAGCGGCTCGCCGCCGACATCCACGACACGCTGGCCCAGGGATTTACCAGCATCCTTATGCTGATCCAGGCGGCGCAGGCCGACCTGGCGGGGGCCCACGACTCGCATCCGCTGGCGAGCGGGCACCTGGACCTGGCCGAGCGAACCGCCAGGGACAACCTGGCCGAGGCGCGGACGCTGGTGGCGGACCTGGCGCCCGCGCGGCTTGAGGGCAGCACACTGCCAGACGCGTTGCGCAGGGTGTCACGAGAACACCATGGGGAGGCGAGCTTCGGCGTGTCTGGTACTCCGCGGCCGCTGCCGGTCGCCACGGAGGTCGTGCTGCTGCGCGTGTGCCAGGAAGCCCTGGCCAACGTCCGCAAACACGCGCACGCGCTATCGGCCAGCGTGCTGCTCGGCTACGATCCGGACGCCGTCCGGCTGGAGGTCCGCGACGACGGCGCCGGATTCGACCCGGACCATGTCAGCGGTGGCTACGGGCTGCGCGGCATGCGGACTCGAGTCGCCGAGGCTGGCGGCACCCTGACCGTGCACAGCTCGCCGGGCGTTGGCACCCACGTCAGCGCGACGGTGCCGGCATGACCGTCATCCGGGTCGTGCTGGCCGACGACCATCCCGTCGTCCGCGAGGGCCTGCGCGGCATGCTGGCCGCCGAGCCGGACATCGAGGTGGTCGGCGAGGCGGCATCAGGTCCCGAAGCGGTCATCCTCGCCGAGCGGCTGCGGCCAGACGTGGTCCTCATGGACCTGCGCATGCCGGGCGGCGACGGTGTGGAGGCGACCAGGCAGCTCGCGGGGATCACGGTCGTGGTGCTGACCACGTACGACTCCGACGCCGACATCCTGCGCGCGGTCGAGGCCGGCGCGGCCGGCTACCTGCTCAAGGACACGCCGCGCGCGGTGCTCGCCGACAGCGTGCGAGCCGCCGCGAGGGGCGAGACCGTGCTCGCGCCGGCCGTCGCCGGGCGGCTGTTCGGCCGCATGCGCGCCGGGCCGGCCCCCGAGCAGCTGTCCGCCCGGGAAACCGAGGTCCTCGCGCTGGTCGCGCGCGGGCTGACGAACGCGGAAATAGCGCGGCGGCTCTACCTGAGCGAGGCGACCATCAAGACCCACCTGCTGCGCGCCAGCGCCAAACTCGGCGTCTCCGGCCGGACCGCGGCGGTGACGAAGGCGATCGAGACGGGCGCGCTGCCGACGCCGGGGCAACGGTGACGGGATTCCGGAACTCACCGGCAGGTTCAGGTGCGCGTAATGGTGACGCTGAAGACTTCTGATTGAGCCGGCTTCACTGCTGCGGTCGAGAGCATGCTCGCACACCGCGACCCGGTCACGCATCGCACGTTTGTCTACAAAAAATGCCTAGTCGCGTTGACTTCCAGCCACTTCGGGGAGAGGCTCACGTTGGCGCATGTCCCTGTCAGCCGTGACAATGGAGTCTCAGCGATGATCCGTGGACGGGTGTTCGGCATTGTGGTGACGGGCGCGGCGCTGGCCGCGGGTCTGGCTGTGGCCGCCCCGGCGGCGGCCCGGGTGGTAGTCAGTGGGACAGGCGGCACGGGCGCGACGGCGCCGGGCGCGCCGGGCACGGCGTCCTACTTCGACCTGGCCAGGAAGGACTGCGTCGGCACGGCGGCGGACCGCGGGTCCAAGGTCTGGTACACGGTGGCCGACGGCGTGCTGTCCGACGTGTACGAGCCGACGATCGACAACACCGACGTGAGCACGCTGCAGTACATCGTGACGGACGGGTCCACCTTCAGCGACCTGCAGACCAGGGACATGACCTACACGGTGACCGCCGATTCCACCGGCATGGCGTGCACCGTGACGTCCACGGACGCTAAGCACGGGTTCCGGCTCGTCACGACCTACATCACCGACCCGGCCAGCGACACCGTTCTGATGCGCACAGTGCTGAAGGCGTTGCCGGGATCGGGCACCAACGTGGCCCGCCTGCAGCTGTACGCGCGGCTCGACGCCCACGTGAACGGCAACGGCGGCGGCGGCACCGAGAACGCGGGCGCCAATTCCGGCGTGGTCGACACCTCGGCCGGCGCTCCGGTCCCGGTGATCTACAGCACGAACACGGTCACCGACGCGGTCAACCGCGACTACGCGGTGCCGACCTACATGGCGCTGGCGGCGACCCGCATCGGTACGGCCAGCGTCGGCTACGAGGGAACGGCCAGCGACGGCCTCAACGAGCTGGACAGCGCGTACTCCCTGACACCGCAGTACACGTCCGCGCCGGACGGTCACATCGTGGCCACCGAGGACGTGACGCCGAGCCATGGCCGCGCGGTGACGCTGGCGCTGGGATTCGGGCGGACGCAGGCGCAGTCGGTGGCGGTCGCTGAGGGCTCGCTGCGCAGCCCGTTCGGCCGGGTGAAGGCCGGTTACGAGCGCGGCTGGAAGGTCTACGACGCGGGTCTGCGGCGCCCCCGCCTGTCCGCGCTGCTCGACAGCCGCTATTACCTGTCGGCCAACGTGCTGAAGGCGAGCGAGGACAAGACCTACCCGGGCGCGATCGTCGCGTCGCTGGCCAGCCCGTGGGGCCAGTCGGTGCCGGCCGGGGTGACGTCCGGCGGTGAGCCGTCCTATTTCGGCTCCTACCGCGAAGTGTTCGCCCGCGACCTGTACGAGGCGTTCACCGGGCTGCTGGCCGACGGGGACGTCGCCACGGCCAGGGCGGCGACCCTGTTCCTGTTCGACCGCCAGCAGCTGCCCGACGGGGCGATGCCGCGCAACTCGCTGCTGAACGGAATGGCCGCCCCGGACACCGGCGGCACCCAGCTCGACGAGGCCGCCTACCCGATCTTGATGGCGTACCTGTCCGGGCTCGGCGGTGACAACTCGCTGTGGCAAAACCACATCCGCCCCGCCGCGGACTTCCTCGTCGCGAACGGCCCGTCGTTCGGCGTGGAGCGCTGGGAAGAACAGACGGGCTACTCCCCGTCCACGATCGCGGCCGAGATCGCCGGGCTGACCGCCGCGTCGGCCATCGCCGCGCGGCACGGCGACAAGGCCCGCGCGGACCTGTACCAGGCCACCGCCGACGACTTCCAGCGCGAAGTCAAGTCCTGGACGGTCACGACAACCGGCCCGTACGCCCCGCGCTACTTCATCCGGCTGTCCAAGACCGGTGACCCCAACGCGGCGATCAGCTACAGCCTCGGCAACGGCGGCCCCACCCTGGACCAGCGCACGGTGCTCGACGGGGGCTTCCAGGAACTGGTCAGGCTGGGCGAGCTGCCCATCAGCGACCCCGACGTGCAGGCCTCGCTCGCCGTGATCGACAGCCACATCGCGGTGTCCACGCCGAGCGGGACGGGCTACTACCGTTACGGTGACTCCGCCGCCAGCGGCAGCGCGGACGGGTACGGCGACTGCTACCAGCCCAGCCAGAGCTCGTGCACGACCGTCGGCGCTCCGTGGGCGCCGACCGACACGGGCACCGGCCACCTGTGGCCGCTGCTGTCGGGCGAGCGCGCCGAGTCAGACCTCGCCGAGGGGGACACCAACGGCGCGCAGTCCCTGCTCCAGGCGATGGTCAACTTCTCGTCCGGCGTGGGCCTGGTGCCCGAGCAGGCCTGGGAAGACCCGGACCTGCCAGCCTCCCCGTACGGCAGCGACCCGTCGACCGCGTCCATCGGGTTCACCGACGGCAAGGCGGCCGGGTCGGCCTCACCGCTGACCTGGGCACAGGCACAGGAGCTGCGGCTCATCGTCTCGCTGGGAACCGGGCACAACGTGGATACCCCGGCGATCACCACCGCGCGTTACGTCACCAACGGGCCGCCTGGCACGCTGCCGGTCACCATCACCGCGCCGGCCTCCGGCGCCACGGTGGCCGTCTCGTCCACCACCGTGACGGGAACGACCACGCCCGGCGCGAAGGTGACGATCGAGTCGGCGGACACCACCACAGGCGCGCCCGCCTCGGTGAGCGCGACCAAGGCGGCAGCCGACGGATCGTTCACGGCCACCGTGCCCGTCAGCTTCGGCGCCAACGCGATCACCGTCGCCGCTGTTAAGGGCAGGAGCACCGGCTACGCGCAGGTCACGATCACGAACGAGGGCGCCGGCGCCACGGTGCTCGACGCACCCGACCCGGTCGGCGACGACAACGGACCCGGCACCTACCAGTACCCGACGTCGTCTGACTTCGTGCCCGGGTCGTTCGACCTGACCCGGTTCCAGGTCCTGAGCGACGGCACCTACGCCTACCTGCGAGTCACGCTGCGGACCCTGGTCCCGACGTTCGGCGCGATTGACGGGGCGCAGCTGCTCGACGTGTACGTGCACGTGCCGGGCGCCTCGCCCACCTCCACGGCGGCGGCGTTTGCGTCGCGGAACTATACGATCGCGACGTCCGGCGCCTGGAGCCAGCGGGTCGAGGTGCAAGGGTTCGCCTCACCGGTCTGGGTGAACGCGAGCGGCGGCACGGTGGGCACCCCGTTCGTGGTCGCGAACGGCGCCGACAACACGATCACGGTCGCGCTGCCGGAAGCGCAGCTCGGCACACCGGCCTCAGGATGGGGCTTCTCCGTCGTGCTGACCGGCCAGGACGGCTTCAGCTCCGACCAGGCGCGAGCCTTCACGTCTACTCCCGGGGCGTTCACGTTCGGGGTATGCGCGCCGGGCGGAACCGAGCCGATCTGCGGTGTCGACCCGTCCACGGTCCCCAAGGCGATGGACGTGATCACGCCCCCGGGAGTCTCCCAGGCGACCGAACTAGACCCCACCCTCGGCCCGGTAGCCATCCAGCCCGTGGTGGTGCCCTAGTCGACCGCAGTGCGGCCAGGCGCAGCGCTTGTCGCGCATGGTGACGGCGCGGCGGATGTGCGCCGGGACGGGCCGGGCCAAGTTGAAATCCCGCCCGCTTCCCGGATCGGCACCGTGTCTGGCCGTAGCACCGGGTGCAACGCTGTGAACATGAGCACTCCGGAGATTACGCAGCGCGATCTGCAGTCAAAGTCGCGAGAGATCATGGATGCCGTCGAGCATGGGCAGTCTTTCACCATCACCCGGGACGGGCACCGGATCGGGGAGCTCATCCCGATCCGGCATCGGCGCAGGTTCGTCTCCCGGCAGGAGTTTGCCGCGATGTCGCGCAACGCGCCAGAAACCGACCTGGAAGGCTTCCGCGCCGACCAGGACGCGGCCGCCGACCACGAGGCGGGCAGCGCGTATGAGCGGTGAGCCACCCCGGCAGGGCCTGCTCGATACGAACATCCTGATCCTGCGGCGGTGGATCGAGCCGGATGAACTCCCTGACGAGATGGCGATCAGCGCGGTGACCTGGCCGAGCTTTCCGCCGGGCCCCACGAGGTCCGCCGCAATGACGAGCAGAGCTTGTACGACGAGCGTGAGGAACGTGCCCGGCGCACGGAGACCCTGCAGCGCGCCGAGAGCGAGTTCGACCCGGTCCCGTTCGACGTCACGGCCGCGCGCGCCTACGGCCGGGTGGCCGCCGCAGTCATCGCCGCGGGCCGCAAACCATACAGGCGGGTCGCAGACCTGATGATCGCGGCCACCGCGATCGCGGAGGACCTGCCTCTTTTCACAACCAACCCCGACGATTATGCGGGCCTGGAAAGGCTAGTCCGCGTCATCCCGGTCACACGACCACACCTGCAGCACGAGAAGAAGCCGTGACTTCGGCGGCGGGATAGGACGCGCTGGCAGCGCCGCCGAAAGGCCCGGGCGCCCGAAGTTGAGGTGATCTGCATCCAGCCGCTGGGCGCGCCGGCAATGACGTACTCGTGGCGTCAGCGGTGCGTCGTCACCACCGACTCGACCAGCACCATCGCAGACGGCGTCGCCGGCCGGCGTCCCATCCGGCCAGATCATCGATGACGGCCTGGTAGGAGACAGGTTCCTCCGTAACTTCACCACAACCTACGACCTGGCGGGCTCACCGGTAATCTTCGCGATCCCTGGTGGCTCATGACTAAGAGCTGGCCTATCCCGCGCGGGCGGTAGGTGGTGAGTGGCTGTGCACGACCTGGCCGCCGGGGCCGTAGACGCTGGTGGTGCCGTCGGGGTGCAAGATGATCTGCCAGCCCCTGCGGTGTATGCAAACATCGTGGTGAAATTGGCACAGTAGAATACACGAGCTAACGCTGGTCTTGCCGCCGTCTTCCTTGTGCACGATGTGGTGGACGTCGCAGTAGCAGGCGGCGCGGCCGCAGTGCGGCCAGGCGCAGTGCTTGTCGCGCAGGGTGACGGCGCGGCGGATGTGCGCCGGGATGTTGTCTGAGTAGCCGATGTCGAGGGGCAGGCTG
>DATMKQ010000389.1:0-2257 GCA_035571275.1 Trebonia sp. | reverse complement strand
GGCGGCCTTGACGCGGATGCGGACCGCGGGCGTGGTCAGGTACGCCAGCGGTATCTCTTCGATCTCGACGATCTGCACCGCGGCGGGGTCCGCGCCCGCCGCGATCGCGTTCTGGACGGCCTCGTCCGAGGCCTCGGCGAGGGCAGCTTTCCGGCCATCGGCGCCGGGGTGGAAGATGCGGTCGACCTGACCGCTGACGGACGCGATCGCGGCGCCGACCGCGTTCGCCGCGTCGAAGTGCTCCGGACGGATGACCTCGCTTATGCCCGGCAGGTCGTCCGGGACGAGGATGCTTCCGCCGCCGACCGCGATCAGGGCGCGGTCGCCCTTTGCGGTCTTCACCCGGTCGATCGCGTCGGCCAGCATCTCGTCGGCGCGGCGCGCCGCGCTCTGCAGCAGGCTGCGGTGCCTGCCGATCAGCCCCGGATCGCCGAGCGACGCCCGGCCGCTGGCCACGGCGCTGTCGGTGAGCGTCGGGGTCTGGCCGCCGAACACCAGCGCCTCATTGCGCAGCCGGAAGCCGACGCTCTGCGGGCCGATCACAGGGGCGGCCGGGTCACCGGCCACCACCGTGCCCCCGCCGAGCGCGATCGTGACCAGGTCCGGCATCCGGAAGTTGGTGCGGATCCCGCCGATCTCCACGCCCTGCGACGACTCCCGGGGGAAGCCGTTGGCCAGGACGCCCACGTCGGTCGAGGTGCCGCCCACGTCGGCGACGAGGGAGTCGGCCGTCCCGGTGAGGAACGCCGCGCCGCGGATGCTGTTGGCCGGCCCGCTGCCGATGGTCAGCACCGGGTACCGCAGCGCGTGGTCCAGCGCCATCAGCGTCCCGTCGTTCTGGGCGAAGAACGTCACCGGGCGCAGCTCGTGCGCTGCCAGCGCGGCCTCCATCGCCGAGGCCACATCCCCGGCGACGCCGACCAGGGCGGCGTTCAGGATCGTGGCGTTCTCCCGCTCCAGCAGGCCCACCGAGCCGATCTCGTGGCTGAGCGAAACGTGCACCTCACCGAGCTCACGCTTGACGATCTCCGCGGCGAGCAGCTCGTGCCGCGGCGAGACCGGGGCGAACACGCTGGTGATCGCGACGCCGTCGGCCACGCCACCGACCTCGCCGAGGAACCGGGCCACCGCGTCGCCGTCGAACGGCACGAGGTCGCGGCCGTCGAACTCGATCCCGCCGTCAACGATCGTCGCGGCAACGCAGACGGCACTGGCCAGGTCGTTGGGCCAGCCGAACATGGGGCGGACGGCGAGCGTTGCCGGGGCGCCGACCCGGATCACGGCTACCCGCCGCAGCATGCGGCGCTCCAGCACCGCGTTGGTAGCGTGCGTGGTGCCGAGCATCACGTGGGTGATCCGGCGCGGGTCCGCGCCGGGCGCGCGCAGCACCGTGTCGATGGCCTCGGTGATTCCGCCGGTGATGTCCGGGGTGCAGGCCACCTTGGCCTTGGCGAGCACCCGGTCGGCGCTGTCCAGGATCACCGCGTCGGTGTTGGTCCCACCGACGTCGATGCCGAGGCGGCAGTCAAGAGACGGCACTGGCGAGCTCCTCCACCGGCACGTAGTCGAAGTCGTAGCCGAACGCGCGAGGCCCGGCGGCCTGCAGCCCGCGGTCGGTCCGCCAGACTGGGTCGCAGGGCATGGCGATCACCGTGACCCGCTGCCCGTACCTGACCCGCTCGGTGGCGATCGCCTCGGCCGTCTCGCTGTCCAGGACCGAGATCAGGTCGGGTACCGACGCCGCGACCCGGCCCTGCTCGAGCGCGACCAGGTTCTCGTTCTGCAGCTCGAGGCGGAGCAGCCTGCCGGAGTCCTCGCCGATGCCCTCGATCACCACGGATCCGCGCACGAACCCCTTCGTCGTCCGCCGCTCGACATCCGAGATCTTCCCTGTGACCAGCCGGAACGCGCCGACCTCGGCGATTAGCTCGGCTACCGGGCTGCGCTGCGCCGTGCTCACCGCCAGCCCGATCCTGATCGCCAGCGAGACCGTGCCGAGCACCGTGGCCTCGCGGGCCTGCGCCACCGTCAGCGTGTACTCGGTCGACGCGGCGGCCCCGCCGAACTCGACGGCGGCCGCGCGGGCCAGCCGCTCGGTCCAGTCGCCGGAGATCGTGCGGAACACGATCACGTTGCCGCGCTCGTCCGTCATCACGCACGGGTTCGGGTTGATCCCGGCCAGGTGCATGGTGACTTGCGGCACCAGCGGAAAGGCGCGGCCCATGCCGTCGGCGTCGACGACCGGCAGGCCGATCCT
>DATMKQ010000388.1:0-15083 GCA_035571275.1 Trebonia sp. | reverse complement strand
CCAGTCGAGCATGTTATGGGGCAAAAGCATCCCGGATTCCCGGTCAACCGGCCTGAACTGGTGTGCCATAAATCAATTCTGCCAGTAATAACGCCTAAGATCAGGGAAACCCGAATATGCAACAGCCCCGATAGCCAGATGAATGTCCCATCCATCTGGTCGATGCCCCGGTTGTTCCTCCGCGGCCGCGCGTGCAAGCTAGCGCCAGACCACTTCCGCTCGACAAACCACACGGATGCCGTGGCGGTACCGGGCGATCGCGGGGCTTGACACACGCGAGCGGAACGAAACGATGAATGGGAGACAAGCGCAATAGCGGTAATGCCGGGAGGTGCCCTATGGGGTTGCGGGAAATGCTGACGCTACTCCATCAGCCGCCGGACGGAATACCGCCGGTCACCCTGATCGCGGCCGGCCAGGTCTTCGCGAAATTTTCGGGCTTGCGCGCCGCCGAAGGCCCGTGTACGAGAGGGCAGGCTAGCACCCTGTCCTGGATCACCGATACGACCCAGTACACGCGAATGATCGAATGGACGTTTGATTTGCCCGATGGCGTCACCATGGATGACATCGTCGCCGCATTGGAGGTGTTGCTGGAGAGGCATGAGTCATTGCGCACGACATATTCGCGGGGTGAGCCGCCGATGCAGCGGGTAGTGGGGGCCGGAGCGCTCGCTGTGGATGTGTTCGAGGTAACGGGGACAATTCCACCGGGTGTGCGGGGTATCGCGATGATGGCCGGGGAATTGGTGGCATGGTTGCGGGCCACGGAATTCGATCCCGAGGCGGACTTCCCGCTCCGGGTGGCGGTGGCGATGGTCGCCGGGATCCCACGCGCCGCGGTGGCGGTGTACTCGCATGTGGCGGCCGATCTGGTCGCGATGGCGGTGGTAGGACGGCAGTTCACCCAACTGGCAGGCGACCGGGCCGACCGGGCGGCGGGGCCGCGGGGTCATCAGCCGCTGGACCAGGCGATGGCGGAGCGGTCGCCGGCGGGGGAGCGGCGGGCGGCGACGGCGCTGCGGGACTGGCGGGCACGGCTGCGGACCATGCCACAACTGATGTTCGCTCTGCCGCGAGGCGAACCCGGCGAACCCGGCGAACCCCGCGAACACGGCGAGCCAGGCGAACCCGGCGAGCCAGGCGAACACGGCGAGCCTGGCGAGGACGGCGTGGCGCTGGCCGGGTGGCTGTTGTCCACAGCGGGCGCGCTGGCGCTGCGGCATATCGCCGCGAGGACGGGGATGCGGCGGCAGGCGGCGGTGCTGGCCGCGTTGTGCGCGGTGCTCAACGTACGGACGGGGCAGGAGCGATGCGTGCTGTCGGCGCTGTCGAACAACCGGCCGGAGCGGCGGCTGCAGGAATACGTCGGGATGATCACGAGCAACACGTTGATTTCGGTGAACACCGCGGTGGAACAGTTTGATGACCTGGTGCGGCGGGCGGCGACGGCCACCATGGCCGCGGGCCGGGCCTGCCTGGCGGACCGCGCGGAGGTAGCGCGGGTGATCAGGGAGGTCGAGGACGAACGGGGCATCATCTATATCCGTGCGTGCGTGTTCAACGACGCGACTGTCGACGAGGCCGAGACTTCAGAAGTCTCGGCGGGAGACCTCGCCGACGTGCTCCATGCACTCGGGAGCACCAGGCTGCGGGTGACCGCGGCGACCGAGATCGGAGAGCCGCTGCTGCTGCTGGCGTTGATGCGGGTGGATGAGGAATTGGTGCTCGGCGCGCTGACGACCGACAGCGCCCGCGTGCCGCGTGCCGACATCGAGGCACTGCTGCGCGCTGTGGAGCGGCTCCTGGTGGCGGCTGCTTCGGCTGATGTGAGCATGAATCGGGTCGCCGAGATCACAGGCGTGGGCCCAGCGGTACGAGACGAGACGTGGCTGCTGGTCGATTCGTGCTGGGTCGAGCTGCCGGAGGTGCAGCGTCTGCTCGAGGACGCGCTCCCCGGCCGCGGCGCGCGCATCTTTCCCGTCCAAGGCGCCGGCCGCGAGCGCGGCGACGGGGACGAGGTGGCGCTTGTGGCTTACCTGACGTCGGGGGAAGGTATCCGCACCCCGACGCAGGCCCACGCGGCGTGCATGACCGTGCTACGCGGCAGCGGCAGAGCCAACCCGCCGGATGGTGTCAGGTTCACGGCGATGGCGCCCGCCCGCTACGTGATCTGTGACCGCTCGCCCGACGACCCGTCTGACCTGGCCGCCTGGCAGCGGCGGCACGTCCTCGCCGAGGGGACGGGCCGCCGCTACGAAGGACAGCGGTTACGTCGGGACCGACAACGACAGCCCGAACTGGCCGGCCGGATCCGTCCACCACGACCGCATCGCGAACCCGGCGGCGGCCAGTTCGCGTTCCACCCCCGGCCGCCGGAACTTGGCGGACACCTCGGTACGCATCTCCTCCCCGTCGGCGAACCGGACCGTCAGGCCGATCGCCGGGACGTGCACGACCTGATCCGCGGACGAGCGGAGCCGCATCTCCATCCACTCATTCCGCGCGTCCCACACGGCGACATGGTCGAACGCGTCGAGGTCGAAGTCCGCGCCGAGCTCGGCGTTGAGCACCGCGAGCACGTTCTTGTTGAACGCGGCGGTCACCCCGGCGGAGTCGTCGTAAGCCGCCACCAGGACAGCCGGGTCCTTCACCAGGTCGGTGCCCAGCAGGAACGTGTCCCCGGGCCGCAGCTGCGAGCGGATCCTGGACAGGAACGACGCGCGTTCCTCCGGCACCATGTTCCCGATCGTGGAGCCGAGGAAGGCGACAAGCCGCGACCCCGCCGCGTCATCGGCCAGCGGAAGTCCCAGGGCAACCTCGAAGTCCGCCACGACCGCGTGCACCTCCAGGCCCGGGTACTCGACGGCGAGAGCGTCCCCGGCGAGCACGAGCGCGGACTCGCTCACGTCCACCGGCACGTAGAACCGCAGCGTCCCCTGATCGCGCAGCGCGTCGAGCAGCAGCCGGGTCTTCTCCGACGATCCAGAGCCGAGCTCGACGAGCTCATGAGCGCAGGAAAGCGCCGCGATCTCGCCGGAGACCGCGGTCAGGATCGCGCGCTCGGCGCGGGTCGGGTAGTACTCGGGGAGTTCGGTGATCTTCTCGAACAGGGCGCTGCCCTGGGCATCGTAGAACCACTTCGGCGGCAGGAACTTCGGTGTGGCGCTGAGCCCGGCGAGTGCGTCAGACCGCAGGGACGCGGCGCGGTAGTCCGGCGGAAGGCGATGCTCGACAGTGGTCAACGGACTGCGATCCTTTCGGTGTGAGTGGTGAGCGGACGGACGGTCACCCGGTCGGGGGCCGCCGTCAGCACCTGGCGGTCGGGAACTTCGGTCCACCCTGGGCCGTCGTCGCCCGGCTCGGAGGCGACGATCACGGCGCCGTCGGCCTGCCGGTACCACAGCGTGTCCCCGGCGGCCGTGGCGACAACCGACCGGCCGTCGGTCATCAGAAAGTTGAACCGGCCGGTACCGCCGGCCGCCTCGATGCCGACGATCGTCTCGGCCAGCGCCGCGTCAGGCGGAACCCCGGCCTCTAGCCGCCCAAGCACCAGCGCCCACAGGAAGGCCGAATCAACCATCGCCTCAAGGGAAAAGAGCGAAAATGGTTTTCGCGGGGGGTCCGGGGGGTCGTCCCCCCCGGTTAGCAGAGCCGGAACGGAGGGTTGCTCCGCGCTCTCAGGAACGGAGGCTCGTTCGGCCCAGGCCGGAACGGCGAGCGCCTCCGCCGAGGCCGGCCACCCGTCGAGCACCCCGTTGTGGCTGAACAGCCAGCGTCCGGACGCGAAAGGCGCGACAGCGGCCTCGCCGAGCGCCATGCCGGCGGTGGCCGAACGCACCGCGGCCAGCACCGCCGCCGACCTGACGACGCGGGCCAGGTCAGGCAGCGACCCGTCGCCCCACATCGGACTGGCCCGCCGGTACCTGGCCGGGATCGGATCGCCCTCGGCGTACCAGCCGATGCCGAACCCGTCGGCGTTCACCGTCCCGTGCCGCTGCCGCCGCGGCGCCCACGCCTGCCGGTACAGCCCGAACGGCGGGTCGATAAGCACCGACCGCAGCGAGACCGTCGGCCCCAGGTAAGCGATGTGCCGGCACATTAAGCGTTCTCCGGAGCTGGCCGCGCCGTGCGGAACCCGGCGAAGATCTGCCGCCGGATCGGGTAATCCCAGTTCCTGAACGTGCCGCGGCAGGCGACCGGGGACACTCCGAAGGACCCGCCGCGCAGCACCTTGTACTCAGGGCCGAAGAACACCTCGGAGTACTCCTTGTACGGCCACGCCACAAACCCCGGGTACGGCAGGAAGTCCGAGCTCGTCCACTCCCACACGTCGCCAATGAGCTGGCGTGCCCCGCACGGCGCCGCGCCGTCCGGGTACGAGCCCGCCGGGGCGGGCCGCAGGTGCCGCTGCCCCAGGTTCGCCAGCGACGGAATGGCGTCCGCGTCCCCCCACGGGAACCGGCGCGACCGCTCCGCAACCGGATCCCACCGCGCCGCCTTCTCCCATTCGGCCTCGGTGGGAAGCCGCCGCCCGGCCCACCGCGCGTACGCGTCCGCCTCGTACCAGCACACGTGCACGACCGGTTCGTTCGGAATAATGGGGGCCGTCACCCCGAACGACACCCGCACCCATTCCCCCTCCCACCGCCAGAACAGCGGCGCCTTAAGCCCCGCGCGCTGCCTGTGCTCCCAGCCGTCCGCCGTCCACCAGCGCGGGTCGTCGTAGCCGCCGTCGGCGAGGAACTCGGCGTAGGCGGCGTTGGTCACCGGCGTGGTGTCCAGGAAGAACGGCGGGACGTCCACGACGTGCGCCGGCCGTTCGTTGTCAAGCGCCCACGGCTCGGTCGAGGTGCCCATGGTGAACGGGCCGCCGGGCACGTAAACCTCGGCGGGCAGGGCCGCCGCGTCGGCGGGCGCCGATTCCGGCGCCGGCGCGCTGAGCGCCGGGGGGCCGAGCCGCAGCTGGTGCGTGGCGAGCATGGTCTCGTCGTGCTGCACTTCGTGCTGCGCGATCATGCCGAAGGCGAAGCCGCCGTCGAGCAGGCGTTTGCCGTTGCCGAAGCGGACCACCTCGAGCAGGTCGAGGACACGGCCGCGCACCTCGTGCCCGTAGCCGCGGGCCTCGCCCGGCGCGAGCAGCGGCAGCGACGGCCTGGTGGCGCGCGGGTGCTCGAACGCGTCGTACAGCGGGTCGATCTCCGGATGCAGGGGCGTCCGGCCGCCGACCTCGCGCAGCAGCCAGAGCTCTTCCTGGTTAGCCACGTGCGCTAGGTCCCAGACCAGCGGCGACATCAGCGGGGAGTGCTGTCTGACCAGGTCCGCCTCATCCAGGACCGAGGTGAGCAGCGTAGTGCGGCCGCGCGCCTCGAGC
Organism: Trebonia sp.; assembly: GCA_035571275.1. GTDB lineage: Bacteria > Actinomycetota > Actinomycetes > Streptosporangiales > Streptosporangiaceae > Trebonia. Next base: position 9,709 of record DATMKQ010000388.1, on the reverse strand, counting down.
AGTTCCCCGGCGATCCGGTCCCGCAGGGCTTCGCTGTCTTCAGTCATCTGCCTACTTCCTCCAGAATGTCGTCCGCCGGGCATCGGTCCTGCGCTACGTACTGCTCGATGAAGGCGTCCACCACGTCGAGGATGGGTACCGGCGCCGCATGCCGGACGAGCGCCTCCCGCGCCGCGGCGAAGCACTCCCTGCTGGCCTGGGCGATCATCGGCTCCGAGGGCCCGCGCCTGGCCGCGACCAGCCACGGGTTATCGCCCCAGTCGGCCCGGTCGCCCCAGCCGCCGCCGTCCGGGTCGCTCCAGAGCCGCTCGCAGGCGGCCATGGCCGTCTCACCCGCCCTCGTGTCCCCGAGCAGCGCGCTCGTCACGGCGGCGGGAACCACCCAGCCGTCGCCGGGCTGCGCGTCGATCATGCGCAGCTCGAAGTGCCCGCGCGGCCGGACCGGCGGGAACAGCGTGGACAGGTGGTAGACCAGGTCCTCGGTTGTCGGCGGGCGGAGCCGGCGACCCTCCACGGCCCCGCCGCGCACCCAGTCGCGCAGCGTCAGCCCCGGGGGCGCGGTCCAGTCGCCGGATCCGTCGTCGCGGACGCACATGACCTGGGCGTCCAGCGCGTATGCCGCCCAGTCGGCGCGCGGGTCCCCGTTCAGTTCCGGCGGCCTGGTCCTGCCCGGATCCATATGCGCCCAGATCTGTTGCCGGGACGAGCGCCAGCCGGTCGGCCGTCCGCGCCGCAGCGGCGAGTTGGCGAACGCGGCCACGAGCACCGGGCCAATGGTATGCAGCAGCCGCCACCGCCACCGGTATCCGGAAGGACCGTCGCCTTCGTCCCCGGCGTCCAGGCACACCTGCACCGACGCGGTGGCGCACATCATCTGGCGCCCCCACGGGCCGCCTCGATCGAAGAACGCCTCCATGGCCGCGTATCGCGGCAGGTGCAGGATCCGGCGCGGAGGGCGGAACGGGTCGAGCCCGAAGCCGGCGAGCTCGAGCCCGGCGTCGGCGGCCGCCGCGCGCAGTGCGGTGAGATCCTCGACGGTTGACCGCACGCAGTCGGCGAGCGAATCCGCGGGCAACGAGCTTAGCTCAAGCTGCCCGCCGGGCTCTGTGGTAAGCGTGGCACCGGACGGCAGGACGCCCGGCGCGGAACTGGACGGCAACGCGGGCACCTGACGCCCGGCGCTGTGTCGCGGTATAGCCCCCGCTGCCTCCCCGGAATCTCCTTCGCTAACCCCGGCGCCGAATGCTGACACGGCCGCTGCGATCCGCTCCGCCGGAACCGGCAGAGCGGGATTGCGCGCGTCGCGCACCAGCCACTCGAGTTCGACGCCGACCCGCCGCGGGGGGCCGGTCTTCAGGCAGATCCCGTGGATGTGCTGGATGGCCTGCTCCTCATGGATGACCGTCATGCGTGCACCATAACCTCGGCCACCGACAAAACCCTGCGGCCCGAGCCAGCCGCGGCGCCGCTCCGGCCAACGCGCGATCCGTCAGCCGACCTTCGACGGCCGCCCGACCTGCGATGATCCACACTCGAGTCACCGATACGCATTTGTTATATTCCACTATCCCACAGCCTATGCGACGCCTGGGACACAGGGTGCGCGTCACGCCTGGCTTTCGCGCCGCTGGCCTTCGACCGGGTAGTCACCGGGGGGTTGGCACGCCTCCGATGGGATATTCCGCGCGGCCGTTGGCCGGGCAGCACCACACCGCGGCGCCGTCCTGGACCCGGGGCGAGAGGGGGTGAGAATTCGGATGCTCCGGACACTCCGGCCATGTCGCCGAACGGCCCGCGGCCGCCAGTTCCTCTACCTCCCATTCCTGGACCTGCTCCGCGATGTCCGCTAGCCGCTCCCGCGGGGAAAGGGTCATATCCACCCGCAGGCCCGAGCCGGTGATTCCGTCAGGCCCCTGAACCCACGCGCTGACCACGTCCGGGCCCAGATCCTCGTGTGATTCCTCCCGGATCTCCGGCACGATCGCCCCCGTTGCCCTGATGTCGTGCAGCACGGGAGCGAGGTTGGCGTGTAGCTGGTTACGCTCAGCGTCCGCTAGCGGCCGGGGGTTTCCTGTCAGCTCCATGGAACGCCGAACGGCTTCCGCGGCCTCGGCGCCCACCTCCTCGTTGAGAGCGGCAAGCATCTCCTGCGGCCGCCGGAAGAAGCCGCCTCCCTGCGAGCCAGCAGCGACACGGCGCCGGCGGTTACCACTCGGAGGCACCTTCCTTCCCATATTGTCAGTATAGCCTCGCGCCCGCGGCGGAAAAGCGAGCGTGCAGCCTTAAGGCGCTTCAGGCGTGCGACGTCTAATGGGCGCCCGGCTTGGGGATGGTGCAGCGAACGTACCGGTAGGCACCCTCATGTTTTTCGCCGACGATAACCCAGTAAAGAAGTAGCTTGTCGCCAGTTTTGATTTCATGCCTGGTTTTGGACCCGACAAAATTGTAGAACTTCAGGCTGGAATGGAAGTTGTAACCACTCGACCGGGTGTGCGGTGAATAAGGCGGGTTGATCGCCTTGTTGTTGATCGTGGCAACCGGCATGGTTACCGTGACTACGGCCCCGAGCTTTTCCCTGGCGACCTTCGTCAAGAAGAATCCCCAGGCCAGACCCCCTGTCTTGGCGCGCTGGAAGAGCACGTTCGCGACGACGTCGCTACGTTCCGATGGGCCGAGGTGGCGGTCGACGCGGAGGCCGGGGAGGCCGGAGGCCACCGCGAAAATGACCGCGGCTATCAGGGCCGAACTGCTTGCGATTAGTGTTTTTACCCTCACGAGTTACCTCCGCAACAACTTCACGGGTTATTGCTGGGACGGATTCCGCGCGGAAAACTTGCAGCAGAGCAACACGAAGTGTTCGCGATTACAGCTATTCTCGGTGAAAAGATGACACCAGCGGGCACGCTCTCAACACAGGCACAAGAGGCCCTACCTAAAGACGTCGATGCGCCCGGGAGTGCCCCCCTCGACCCGGCCGACCACCGCGCCAAGAATGCCGCGCGAGCCGAGTTCGGCGAGCAACGTGTCCGGTGAAGGCGTGGCCAGCAGCAACCCGCCGGAGGTCTGCGCGTCTTGGAGCAGCACCGCCACGTCGGCGGGCACGCCCGGCGAGAACGACGCCCACGGCTCGAGGTACGCCATGTTGTTCCTGGTCCCGCCGGACACGAACCCGGCCGCGGTGAGCTCGAGCGCGCCGGGCAGCAGCGGCACCGACAGCGCGTTCACGACGGCGCTCGCCCCGCTCGCGCGCAGCAGCCGGTGCAGGTGGCCGAGCAGCGAGAACCCGGTCACGTCGGTCGCCGCCCGCACCCCCGCCGCCAGCGCCGCCTCACACGCGGCCGCGTTCAGCGTGGTCATCGAGGCGACCGCCGCGGCCAGCACGTCGTCAGGAGCGGCGCCGCGCTTGTGCGCGGTGGCCACCACGCCGGTGCCGACCGGCTTGGTGAGCACCAGCGTGTCGCCGGCCCGCGCCCGGTCGATGGTAAGCAGGTGCGACGGAGAAGCGAGGCCGGTCACGGCCATGCCGTACTTCGGTTCGGGGTCGTCGATCGTGTGCCCGCCCACGACCAGGCAGCCCGCCTCCGCGGCGACAGCGGCGCCGCCGCGCAGCACGTCGGCCAGGATCTCCAGGGGTAGCGTCTCGCCAGGCCACGCTGTCAGGTTCAGCGCCAGCAGCGGCCGCCCGCCCATGGCGTATACGTCCGAGAGGGCGTTCGCGGCCGCGATCCGACCCCAGTCCCGCGGGTCGTCGACGATAGGCGTGAAAAAATCGGTGGTGAGAACGAGCGCGCGCTGGTCGTCCAGGCGCAGCACGGCCGCGTCGTCGCCCTCCATGCCGCCGACGAGCAGGTCGCCCTCGGCGTCCCCCGCGGCGCCCAGGACACCGTCGGGCGCTAGTGAAACCATCAGCTTGTCCAGAGCCGACAGTGGTAGCTTGCACGCACAGCCGGCGCCGTGGGACAAGGAAGTAAGGCGAACCGAGGCAGGCTGAGCAGTCACGGACCAACGATAAGCCTCGAAGGAGCAGTCGCTGCGCTCTGGCAGGATTAAGCTCAATGAAACTACCGTCCGTAAGGTTTCCGTACGTCAGGCGGGGCAAGGCCGACGAGCCGCCCGGCATCGTCGGCGTCGCGCGGGTGGACCAGCGGACAAAAGTCCTGGTAAAGCGCCTGAACCCGGGGGACGTGGCGGTCATCGACCACGCCGACCTGGACCGGGTGAGCGCCGACGAGCTGATCGCCTGCCGGGTCGCCGCCGTGGTCAACGCCAGCAAATCGATCAGCGGCAGGTACCCCAACCTCGGCCCGCGGCTGCTGCTTGAAGCCGGCATCCCGCTCGTGGACGACGCCGGCCGCGACGTAATGGCCAAGGTTTCAGAAGGCGCCGTCGTCCGCCTCGACGGCGAGGTGCTCTACTGCAACGACCAGGTGGTCGCCAAGGGCGTGCTGCAGAACGAGATCACCCTCAAAGCCGCGACCGAACGGGCCACGGCCGGAGTGCCCACCCAGATCGACTCGTTCGCCGAGAACACGCTCGAGTTCCTGCGCCGCGAACGCGACCTGCTCACGAACGGCGTCGTCGTGCCGCGGCTGCGCACGTTGATGGACGGCAAGCACGTGCTCGTCGTGGTCCGCGGCTACCGGTACCGCGAGGACCTGCGGACGCTGCGGCCGTACATCCGCGAGTACCGGCCCGTGATGGTCGCGGTGGACGGAGGCGCGGACGCGCTGCTCGAGGCCGGCTACCTGCCGCAGATGATCATCGGCGACATGGACTCGGTATCGGATGAGGCGCTCGCCTCCGGGGCCGAACTCGTCGTGCACGCCTACCCCGACGGGAGGGCGCCGGGGCTGGCGAGGGTCCAGGCGCTCGACCTCGACGCGGTCCCGCTGCCCGCGGCGGGCACGAGCGAGGACGTGGCGCTGCTGCTCGCCGACGCGTGCGGCGCCAGCCTGATCGCGGTCGTCGGGACGCACTGGACGCTGGAGGAGTTCCTCGATAAGGGCCGCCCCGGCATGGCGAGCACGTTCCTCACCCACCTGCGGGTCGGCCAGAAGCTGGTCAACGCCCGTGGCGTGCACCAGCTGTACCAAAGCCGCATCTCCGGCTGGGCGCTGCTCTTCCTGGTGCTCGCCGCGGCGTTCACGATCAGCGTGGCGATCGCCTACTCGCCGATCGCGCCTACCCTCGGTGTTTACTTCAGTGCCACCTGGCACAGCTTCGTCTCTTGGTTTACTGGACTGTTCAAGTGATCGACTTCCGATATCACCTAGTCTCGATCGTCGCGGTTTTCCTGGCACTGGCGATCGGCATCGTGCTCGGCTCCACCGAGCTGCAGGGCCACACGATCGACGCGCTGAACGCGGCGTCCAATCAGTTGCGCGGCGAGCTCAACGCCGCGCAGGCGCAACGCGACGCGTACTCGAACCAGGCCAACTCCAGCGAGACGTTTCTGCAGACGTCTGAGCCGCGGCTGCTGGGCGGCCTGCTGACCGGCGACAAGCTCGTCATCGTGACCGAGCCGGGCGCGCAGAGTTCGGTGGTGCAGGGGGTCACGAAGGCGGCGACGATCGCCGGCGCCACCGTCACCGGCCAGGTGGCGCTGCAGCCGAAGTTCTACGACGTCAGCGGCGCCACGCAGTCCAGCCTCAGCAGCATCAACAACTCCATCGCCAGCCCCGACGGCATCCTGCTCGACTCGCCGGCTAACCCGCAGACCGGCTACCAGCAGCAGGCCGCCCAGCTCATCGCCGCCGCGATCATGGACAAGAGCGACACCCAGCCGGGCCTGCTGCCGACGCCGACCGCGCAGGCGCTGCTGAGCAGCTACGCCCAGGCCGGCTACCTGACTGTCAGCGGCACGGTGACCGACCGCGCCACGCTGGCGGTGATCGTCACCCCGCAGTCGGCGCCGTCGGACGGCGCGAACGACCCCGCCAACCAGGTGCTGCTGGCGATCGCCCAGGAGTTCGCGACCGCCACCGCCGTCACCGTCGTCGCGGGCAACACCACGGGCTCGGCGCAGGCGGGCAGCGCGATGTCGGTGCTGCGGTCGAGCAGCGTCTCCAGTTCGGTGTCCAGTGTCGACAACGCGGACACGACGCTCGGCCAGATCACCGTGGTGCAAGCGATCGCCGCGCAGCTAGCGGGCGCCAAGCCGAACAGCTACGGTATCTCCGGTGCGTCCGCGGTGAGCCCGTCGTCGGTGCCGTCCCCGACCCCGTCGGTGACGGTCTCACCGACGGTCTCGTCGTCGCCGCACCCGAAGACGACGCGAAAGGGCATCAGCCCGGTGAAGAAGAAGTGAAGGCACGCGGAGCCGTCACACCCGCCGCGCCCGCCGCGCCCGCCGCGCCCGCCGCGCCCGCCACGCCCGGCGCGGCCGGTGCCGTCACGCCCGGTGCCCTCGCCCTCGCCGCCGCCGGTGCCGCCCGGGTCGCCTACGCCGCGCTGCGGCGCCGCCCGCCCGGCGGTGAGAAGACCTGGCAGCGCACCAACCACCGCGGCGAGCCCGTCACCCTGCTCGAAGGCCCCGCGGTTGCCCTAGGTGCAATAGCTATTCAATTCTTTTATCCGGAACGAACCGCCGCGACTCACCACGCCCATGCCCGATCCCTGACGCTGGAAGACCTAGGTGCCGGGGCGTCGGCCAGACGGCCGCCGGCGGGAGTCCGAACGCCTCAAGCCCTCGCGCTCGCCGGCCTTGGAGGTCTCGGCTTCGGCATCGTCGACGACCTCGCGGGATCCGGCAAACGCCGGGGCCTGCGGGGTCACCTCGCCGCGCTGGCGCACGGCGAGGTGACCACCGGCACCGTCAAGCTCGCCGGCATCGGCGCGAGTGGTCTAGCGAGCGCGATCCTCCTCGGCGGCGACCCCGCCGACATCGTGACCAACGCCGGCCTGATCGCGGGCGGCGCGAACCTGCTCAACCTCTTCGACCTGCGGCCTGGCCGCGCGATCAAGGTGGCGACGGCATCTGCCGCCCTCATCGCCGGTGTAGGCGCGGTCGCCGGGGAAGGCGCGGCGGGGAGCGCGGCTGTCGCGGCCCCGGTCGGCGCGGCGCTCGCGCTGCTGCCCGACGATCTGGGCGAACGCGCGATGCTCGGCGACGCCGGCGCTAACGCGATCGGCGCCATGCTCGGCGCCGCGGCGGCGGCCTCGCTGCCGCGTCCGGCGCGGCTCGCGCTGCTGGCGGGCATCGTCGGGCTGACTGCCGCCTCGGAGAAAGTCAGCTTCACCACGGTGATCGAACGCACCCGGCCGCTGCGCTGGCTCGACATGCTGGGCCGCCGGCCGGCGGCGGCGCCGCGGCAGGAACCGTGACCGTCCCGGTGGCCGAGCGCGGCGGGGCTCGCCGCGGCAACCGGGGTATCGGCAGGGCGGCGGTGATGATCGGCGTCATCACCGTGCTGGCCCGCCTTGTCGGGTTCGGCCGGCAGGTGGTGTTCGCGCACACCGTGGGCACCACGTGCCTGGGCACCGCGTACACCACCGCCAACATGGTGCCGAACATCATCTACGACATCGTGCTCGGCGGCGCCCTCAGCTCCGTCGTCGTCCCGGTCCTCGCCGGCCCGGCAGGCCGCGCCGCCGGTCCGGCCGGCCGCGCGGCCGATCAAGCTCAGCAGATCTCGTCCGCCCTGCTCACCTGGACGGTGGCGCTGCTCGTCCCGGTCAGCGTGGTCGTGGCGCTTGCCGCGCACGAGATCGTCGGCGCGCTGCTCAGCGGCTCGGGCGGCTGCCCACGCGGCCAGCTGGTCAGCGTCGGCACCAGGATGCTCATCGTCTTCGCGCCGCAGGTGCTGCTCTACGGGCTGGCGGTGGTGCTGTACGGGATCTTGCAGTCGCACCGCAGGTTCGGCGCGCCGGCGCTCGCCCCGCTGCTGTCCAGCCTGGTCGTGGTGCTCGCGTACGCGGTGTTCGGCATGGTGGGCGGAGCGTACGTCAACCGGCTGGGCGACCTGCCGCCCTCGGCGGAATACCTGCTGTCAGGCGGGACGACGCTCGGCGTGCTCGCGCTCGTCCTGACGGCGGTGGTCCCGGCGCGGCGGATGCGAATCCGGGTGCGCCCGACATGGCGGTTCCCCGCCGGCGTGGGCCCGCGGGTACGCAGGCTCGCGATCGCGGGCGTGCTCACGCTTGTCGCCCAGGACGCCTCGGTCGCGGTGGTGATCGTGCTGGCCAACCGGTACGGCGATCCGGGCGCCCTGGTGCTCTACGGGTTCGCGTGGGCGGTCTTCGTGGTCCCGTTCGCGGTGCTCGCGATCCCGATCGCGACGAGCGCGTTCCCCGAGCTGTCCGCCAGCTCCGGCCCGCCGCGCCCGCCGTCCGCCACGTCGCCCTCGGCGCGTGCCGCCAGCCGCACGCAGCCGCCCGCCGCGCCCGACCCGGCTTTCACGCCGGACGCCACGCCGCAGGACCTGCCCCTGTACACGGCGGACGCCCCGCACGGCCTGCCGCCTTACCCGCCGGACGCGCTCAGCGACACGCCTGCGTACCCGACGGCCGATGGCGGGTTCGACGCGACCGCTGCGGTCTCCACGCGCGCCGTTCTCGTGGCGTCCTGGCTGGGCGTCGCCGCCCTGGTGGGAGCACGAGTTCCGCTAGCCCGCGTCTTCGAATCGCATCACGCCGGGGCGGCGTCCGCGCTCGCGCTCGCGCTGGCCGCGTTCGCGCCCGGGCTCATCGGGTACGGCGTGTCGGCGAACCTGTCCCGCGTGCTGTACGCGCGGGGCCGCAACCGCGCGCCGGCCCTCGCGATCAGCGCGGGCTGGCTGCTCGTGGTGGCCGTGGACCTGCTGCTCGTGCCGTCCGTGCCGCGGCCGCGGGTCGTCCCGGCGCTGGGCCTGGCCACCTCGATCGGGCTGACCGTCGCCGGCCTGACCCTGGTCGTGCTCGTCGCCCGCTTCCACGGCGTCGCCGCCTTGGTCGGCGTGCCGCGCGCGTTCCTCGCCGGGCTCATCGGCTGCGCCGCCGCCGCGGCCGCCGGCTCGGCCGTGGCGGCGGCGGCGCAAGTCAACGGCTTCTTCCCCAACGTCGGCATCACGATCCTGGTCAGCGCCGTGGTGACCGGCGTGTTCGGCGTGGTCGTGCTGAACATGGATGGCGGCGACCTGCGCGCCGCCCTGCGCCGCCTGCGCTCCCGCGCCACCGCGGTCGAGCCGTGACACACCGGGTCGCGCTCGTGGTCGGAACCACCGCGGGCGGGACCGGCACGCATGTCCGGATGCTCGCGGAAGGCTGCGCCGCGCGCGGCGTGGCGGTGACGGTGCTCGGCCCGTCAGCCACAGGTCAACGGCTCGGATTCGCATCCCTTCCTGGCGTGGTGTTCGTCCCGGCCGAGTTCGGTGACCGCCCGCGCCCCGGTGATCTCATCGCCGTGCTCCGGCTGCGCCACGAATTGCGCCAGGCGACCGCCGGTAACCCCGACGTCGTGCACGCCCATGGCCTGCGGGCGGCGGCGCTCACCGTCCTGGCGCTCGGCCGCCTCCGCCGCCGCCCGCGCGGCCGGCGAGCGCCCGCCCTGATCGCGACCGTGCACAACGCACCTCCCGCCGGCGCGGGACCGCGCGCCGCGTTGACCTACCGGCTTCTCGAACGCCTCATAGCGCACGGCGCCGACCTGGTGCTTTGCGTCTCGCCCGACCTGGAAGCCCGCATGCGCGCGGCCGGCGCCCGCCAGGTCCGCCGCGCCCTCGTCCCGTCCCCG
>DATMKQ010000387.1:0-22988 GCA_035571275.1 Trebonia sp. | reverse complement strand
CCGCCCCGCCGCGCCGCCGCCCCGCCGCGCCGCCGACCCGCCGCGCTGCCGACCCGCCGCGCCGCCGACCCGCCGCGTCCCGGCACGGGCAAGCGCCCTCGCTGGCGTTGGCCCGGCAGATGAATGTCCCGTTCAGCTTGTTATTGGCAGCTGAACGGGACATTCATCCGGGCACGGTAGCTGCCGACAAGGGAAGTATATCCGGACATAGCCGGACATAGCCCGCAAATCGGTAGGTTAGAAAACCATTCGCGATCATGGTGGCCGAGTCACTTTCCGGAACAGGAGTGGCCGGCGTGACGAGAGCGGCGATTCAGAGCCGTTACTGGCACGCGGTTTCGCGGTCGGTCGCGTCTGGGCTACCGTAATCCGCACCACAACCCCACGGAGGTTCGCATGAAATCCATCCGGAAGCCCCTTGTCGCAATTCTGATCGGCTTGTCTCTGGTGTTCGGCGCGGCCGCGGCGATCTCAACCGCGACGCACGCGACGGCCGCCACGATGGTCGAGTACGCGCTTTAACACATCCGGAAGGCCGTCATCGCTATTCTTATCGGATTGTCGCTGTTCGCCACTGCCTCGGCCATTTCGGCCGCTACGGATGCCACGGCCGCGACCGCGATCGAGTACGGGGTGTCGAACTAGCCCGCGGGCGGGCCTGATCCCGTGATCAGGCCCGCTCTCAGGCATCGAGAGGCCGATTGACGTCCCCGGGCCGGGCGAAGTTACCATCGGGTACAGATGTGCCGCGGGAAAGGATGGCCGGCGATGGTGGACTTCTCGCTCAGCGATGAGGAACGGCAGGTCCGGGACACGGTCCGGGCGTTCATCGAGCGGGAGGTCATGCCGCTCGAGCCGGAGGTGCTGCGCGGCGAGCGCGCCGGGCGGCCTGGGGTCGACCGGTCGGTGCTACGCGATCTGCAGCGGAAGGCGCGGCGCAGCGGGTTCTGGGGAGTGACCACGCCGGAGGAGTTCGGCGGGATGAACCTCGGCGCGGTGATGGCCGCGATCATCGCGATCGAGAGCGGGCGCACGTTCGTGCCGTTCCAGTTCGGCGGCGAGGCGGACAACATCTTGTACTTCTGCGACGAGGAGCAGAAGCAGCGGTACCTGATCCCCACGATCGAGGGCGAGCGGATCTCGTGCTTCGCGATCACCGAGCCGGGCGCGGGCTCGGACGCCAGGTCCATCAGGTCCTCCGCGCGCCCGGACGGCGGCGACTACGTGATCAACGGGGAGAAGACGTTCATCACCAACGGGAACGACGCGGACTTCACGATGGTGTTCGCGGTGGTGCCGGACGCGGGTGTCACCTGCTTCCTTGTCGACAGGGACATGGGGTGGAAGTCCGAGCCGATCGCGACCATGGGGGAGTGGGGGCCCGCGGCGCTGGTGTTCGACGACGTGCGGGTGCCCGCCGCCAACGTGCTCGGCGAGCCCGGCAAGGGGTTCGACCTGGCGATGGCGTGGATCAGGCGGGGCCGGTTCATGATCCCGGCGCGCGCCGTTGGCGCGGCGGAGCGGCTGCTGCAGATGGCGATCGACTACGCGAACATCAGGTACTCGATGGGCCAGCCGATCGCGGAGTACCAGGCGATCCAGTGGCAGATCGCGGACTCCCAGGTGGAGATCGAGGCGGCCAAGTGGCTCACGCTGTACGCCGCCTGGCGGGTGCAGCAGGGCATGGACGGCCGGCACGCCTCCTCGATCGCCAAGCTGAACGGCGCGGTCATGGCCAATAACGTGGTGGACCGGGTGCTGCAGATCCACGGCGGGATGGGGTACACCAAGGAACTGCCGATCGAGCGCTGGTACCGGGAGCTTCGGCTGCTGCGAATCTACGAGGGCACCGACGAGATCCAGCGCCGCACCATCGCCCGCAACCTGCTCAAGGGCCACGTCAAGTTGGGCGGGATAGGGGAATAACCTTAAATCGGCCGAAGCCGGCCAGGGGCGGGCCGCCAGCACGGCCAGGTGCAGTGACATGAGCGCGTCCTCCAGCTTCGGCAGCCCGCTCGTCTCGCCGTTGCGCACCAAGGACCGCACCAGCTCCGCGGTGGCCCCGGCGAGCCCGAGGTAGGCGACGTGGGGGACAGCCGGCCAGTCCGGGTGCCGGTCGCGCGCCCGCTGGTGCCAGGTCGCGGTCATGTCGGCGAACCGCCGGCATGCCACGTCGAACCGCTCGACGGCGCGGTGCCCCGCGGTCTGCATGTCGATGCAGAAGACCCGGGCGAAGGCGGGCTCGGTGGCGAGGAACTCCAGGAACGCGCGGAAGCCGGTCCGCAGCACGGTCTCGTCCGCGGTGCCCGCGGGCAGCGCGCGAGTCGCGGCCACCACCCGGCCGGCCATCATCCTGCCGCCCTCGCGCGTCGCGGCGAGGAAGCAGTCCTCCTTGTCCGCGAAGTGCGCGTAGAAGGCGGCGCGGGACACCCGGGCTCGGCGTACGATGTCCGCGACCGTGACCGCCGGGTAGCCAGACTCGGCCACCGCGGCGATCGTCGCCCCCTGCAGCCGCCGCACCTGAGATGCCCGCACGTCCGGCGCCGGCAGCCGGCTGCGGCCCCTGGGCAGGCCCGGCTTACCGTCGTGCGTCTTGGCCAGGGTCCCCCCTTGCATGGCGTCAGACATGGGCCCAGAGTACGTGGAAAATCCCTAAAGTACACACACGTACTTTAGGGAGTGCGCACGTCACGGCTGATGTGCTGCGGAAAGAAAAAGGGGTCGCAGGATAACAGCAACCGTAGACAGCGCCCCGGCGACCAGCCCGATTCAGGGTCTTGGCGGCGGCAGCTTGACCGCTATCCGGATCGTGCCCGCGAGGACGCCGAAGAGCACGAGCGCCGGATACAGGAGGAGCTGTCCGCGCTGGGCTCCTGAGCCACTGGGCTCCTGAACTACTGTGCTCGTGAAGATTATCCAAGCATGCGATGATGGTGGCGCGGCGCGACGGGGGCTCGAGGCGTCCGCGCTGGCGGATCGGTAAAGGATGGCGCTGGTGGCCGAAAAGCGATCGACAAGCTGGTTTCTGCCTGCCCCCGTGGACGACCAGCCGCTGCCGGTGAACATCGACACCGGCAACGCCCACATCGCCCGGGTATACAACTACTGGCTTGGCGGCAAGGACAACTTCGAGGCCGACCGCAAGGCGGCCGAAATGGTCGTCGAGTCCTATCCGGATATCCGGGTCGGCGTCCGCACGCAGCGCGCGTTCCTCGGCCGCACGGTCCGGTACCTCGCCGCCGAGGCGGGCATCAGGCAATTCCTCGACATCGGCACCGGGCTGCCATCGGCCGACAACACGCACGAGGTCGCCCAGCGGGTGGCTCCGGAGTCGCGGATCGTCTACGTGGACAACGATCCGATCGTGCTCGCGCACGCCCGCGCCCTGCTGACGGGCAGCCACCAGGGCAGCACCGCCTATCTCGACGCCGACGTGCGCGACACCGGCGAGATCCTGCGGGTGGCGGCGGAGACCCTGGACTTCGGCGAGCCGATCGCGCTGATGATGCTCGGGCTCCTGCAGTGCGTCCCCGACGCCGACGACCCGGCCGGGATCGTCAAACGGCTGCTCAATGCGGTGCCGTCGGGTAGCTACCTGGTGATCTCGCACCCCGCCAGCGACATCCTCGCCGATCAGATGGCGCGCGGCGCGACGCGGATGAACACGGTGATGGCCGCGCCGGTCACCCTTCGCACCCGCGCCGAGGTGGCCCGCTTCTTCGAGGGCCTGGACTTGCTGGAGCCGGGAGTCGTCCAGGCGCATCGGTGGCGCGCGGATCCCCCCGACCCCGACCGGGACATCCCGAACTACGGCGGGGTCGCCCGCAAGCAGTGACGCCCTGACGCCCTGACCGGGGTCAGGTCCAGGCCAGACCCGGGTCGGGGGCGTCGTCGGCGAGCACGGTGCCTTCGATGAGGCCGTACGGGCGGTCGGCCGCGACGTACACCTCGCGGTCGTTCTCCAGCCCGAACGGGGACAGGTCGACGGCGAAGTGATGTTTGTTCGGCAGCGCGAGCCGCACCTCGCAGACCTCGGGCACGGCGGTGAGGACCGCCCCGCCGATCGCGTACAGCATCTGCTGCAGCGAGTAGGTGTAGGTCCCGGCGAACGTGTCGAGCACGGTCTGCCGGGCCACGACGAAGGCGGCACCCCAGTCGGTGCCCGCGATCGCCTCGGGCCGGAACCGCCACGAGGCGTTCACCTCCGTGGCCAGGATCCGGTTTTTGGTCTCGGGCAGCGTGGTGTACGGGTCCTTCGGGTAGCCCCAGAACTCCGAGGCCGTCGTGTTCATGACGACCAGGTCCTTGATCCCGGAAACCACGCTCGTTCCGCGAGCCTCGTCCTGGATGACGGTCGTCGTTCGCAGGAGTTCCCCGGACCTGGCGAACGAGTAGCCGGTAGCGCCGATCGGAATCCACGCGCACTCGTCGATAGAGATCCGCGCCCGGGTGATCGGCTCTTGCGAGGACGTGAAGAACGAAGCCAGCTCACGAGCGAACGGCTCTGGCTGCACGCAACCGAGTTCTTTCGCCAGCGCGTAGACCTTGTTCTTCTGCGAGTCCGTGGGCAGCACCTTGGCGTTATCGCCGGTCAGGTGCGAGTCGGCGAGGTCACCGGACAGCAACGTGGAGACGTTCCAGTCTTTGATCAGGTCGCCGCCGTCGGGTCCCGCGCCGCGCGCGACGCGGACCACGCGGACCTCGGCCTTGCCGTAACGGTTGGATCCGAGCTGCATGTCAGCCCTCTCTCAGTGCACGGTAGACAGCGTCTTTGCGCATCGGCAGCGCGGTGACGCGGACGCCGGTCGCGTCGCGGACCGCGTTCGCCAGCGCGGGCGCGACCGGGTTGAACGGGGCCTCGCTCATCGGCTTGGCGCCGAACGGCCCGAGCGGATCGTGGGTGCCGGCGGTGTGCACCTCGGTGAGCGGCAGGTCCGCGAGCACCGGCACGTGGTACTCGCGCAGCGTCCGCGTGGTCACCCGGCCCGCCGCGTCGAGCCGCACCTCCTCGAACAGGGCCGCGCCGAGCGCCTGCGCCACCCCGCCTTCGACCTGGCCGCGCAGCTGCACCGGGTTGATCACCGTGCCGGCGTCGACCGCCTGCACCGACTGCAGGATCTTGATCTCGCCGGTCTGTTCGCGGACCGCGACCCGGAAACCCTGCACGGTGAACGACACGGACCGGGACGACCCGTCGCAGTATCCCTCCGCCTCCAGGGGCTTGTCGGTATCCGGGTTCGCGGCGATGGCCTGCGCCAGCGCCCGCGCGGCGCGCAGCGTGGCCGTTCCGGCGACGACCGTGCCCGTGGACCCGAACGCGCCCGTGTCGTGCCCCGACCTGTCGGTGTCGGAGGAGACGACGTCGATGTCGCCGGGGTCGCAGCCGAGCACGCTGGCGGCGATCTGGCGGTGCACGGTCGTGGTGCCGTTGCCGAACTCGCTCGTCCCTGTGAACAGCTCGTACCGCCCGTCAGGGCGCGCCGCGATCCGCGCCCGCCCGTCATGGCCGCCGGGCGGGATCGTGTCCAGCATCGCCACGGCGACGCCGGTGCCCGCGCGCCACCCGGGTGGCGCCGCCGATCCGCGCCCGCTCGCCAGCGCCTTTTCCACCAGATCGAGGCATTCGCCGACGCCAATCGTCGCCGTGCTCACGTCATGGGGCTCGCCGCTGCCGTTGACGAGCACCTCACCCGGCCTGATCAGGTTCACCCGCCGGAACTCCGCCGGGGGCAGGCCCAGCCGGCGGGCCAGTTCGTCCACGGCGGACTCGACGGCGAACACCGTCTGGGACAGGCCGTAACCGCGGAACGCCCCGGCCGGGACAGTGTTGGTGTAGACGGCGCGGGCGTCGATGAGCTTGTTCGGGCAGCGGTACGCGGTGACCGCCTCCTCGCAGCTGTGGAACAGCACGCCGGGCGCGTGGTTGCCGTACGCGCCGGTGTCGGACACCACGGTCAGCGCGAACGCGGTCAGCGTGCCGTCGCGGGCGGCGCCCAGCCTGACGGTGATCTCCATCGGGTGCCGGGTGGTCGCGGCGGCGAATTCCTCCTCCCTGGTGAGCTCCAGGTGCACCGGCCGGCGGATGGCCAGCACGGCGAGCGCGACGATGTCCTCGGTGAGCATCTCCTGCTTGCCGCCGAACCCGCCGCCGACCCGCTTCGCGACGACGCGAACCTGATCGGTCCGCAGGCCGAACACCCGGCACAGCTCGTCGCGGGTCAGAAACGGCGTCTGCGTGCTTGTCCTGAGCACCAGGCGGTCCCCGCCGAGCGGGTCATGGTCCAGCCAGCCGATCGTGGTGTGCGTCTCCAGGTGCACATGCTGCACCCGGTGCACGCGGAAGGTCTGCTCGTAGACCTCGGCGGCCGCGGCGAACCCGCGCTCGGGGTCCCCGGCCCGGCGGTGGAGTCGCGCGGCGATGTTCCGCGGCGCCAGCTCGGGGTGCAGCGGCGGGGCGCCAGGCGCCACCGCGGCGGCCGGGTCGATGACCGCGGGCAGCACGTCGTAGTCGACGCTGATCCGCGCGCAGGCCGCCTCCGCCGTGGCCACGGTGTCGGCGACGACGGCCGCGACCCGCTGGCCGGCGAACCGCACGGTCCGGTCGAGCACCTGCGTGTCGTACGGGTCGTCGTCCGGGTTGTGGTGCCGAGCGGTGGAAAACCGCCGGGCGGGGGAGTCGGCGTAGGTCAGCACGGCCGCCACGCCGGGCAGCCGCGCCGCGGCGGCCGCGTCGATCGACCGGATCCACGCGCTGGCGTGCGGGGAGCGGAGCAGCTTCATGTGCAGCGGCGGCTCCGGCGGCACATCGCCGTCGCCGGACACGCCGCCGGACACGCCGCCGGGCGCGAGATCCGCGGTGAACCGGGCGCGCCCCGTCACCACGTCCGGTCCCGCGGGCGCCGGGAGGCTCGTGCCGACCACGGGAACAACGTCTCCGTTCGGGACGACGATGCGAGCTGTACCGGTGACCGCGTCAGCTATCGATCCGTACCCCGTGCACCGGCAGATGTTTCCCTTCAGCGCGCGCGGCAGGTCAGCGGCCTGCTCGCCGCTCAGCGCCGCGGCCGTCATGATCATCCCCGGCGTGCAGAAGCCGCACTGGAAACTTTGCGCGGCGCGGAACGCGTCCTGCAGCGGGTGCGGGGTCAGGCCCTCGATCGAAGTCACCTCCCGCCCGACCGCCCGCATCGCCGGGTAGACGCAGCTGTGCACCGGCACGCCGTCCACATGTACGGTGCAGGCGCCGCAGTCGCCGGTATCGCACCCTTTCTTCACCCCGAACCAGCCCTGCTCCCGCAGGAACGTCCGCAGGCACTGGCCGGGCCGCGGCTGGCCGGCGGCAAGCTGGCCGTTCACGCGCATGGTCACGGGGCCGCCCGACCAGGGGCCGCCCGACCAGGGGCCGCCAGCTCCGCCGCCACCGCCGCCACGCTCAGCCGCGTCATCGCCGCGCGCCAGGGCGCGGCGCCACCCGCGTCGTCCAGGTAGGCGCGGCCGGGGACGGCGGCGTCCAGCGCGGCGACCGCGTCGTCCGGGGCCGGCGGAGCGGCGAACCGGAGCTGGACCGGATGGGGGGTCGCGGCGGTGATCGTGACGACGGTCTGGCCGCCGGGGGGACGGCGGGCGATGACGAGCACCGCCGACCGGCCCACGGGGGACAGCGAGACCTGCCGGAACGTGGTCCGCGCGCGCAGCGCCGCGGCCGGCAGGAAGATCGCGCGCAGCAGTTCCCCGGGCGCGAGCACGTTGCGGCCGTCCCCGGTGACGAAGCCGGCGACGGGGACCTCCCGGGTGCCGCCGTCCGGCGCCCAGAGCGTGGCGGTCCCGTCCAGCGCGGTGGCCAGCGCCGTCATGGGCCCGGCCGGCAGCGACAGGCAGATGTTGCCGCCGACCGTCGCGGTGTTCTGCACCTTGAACGAGCCGAGCAGTGCGTCGCAGCACGCCCTGGCCAGGCTGGCCGCGGGCCAGTTCGCGCGCGGCCGCCACCGGGCGAGCTCGGCGAGCGTGCAGGTGGCGGCGATCTCCAGGCCGCGGCCGGTCTCGGTGAGCGGCGGCCAGCCGAACGCGGTCAGGTCGAGCAGCCTGCTGACACCGGGTTGCGGCTGGGAGAACAGCCAGGTGCCGCCGCCAAGCCACGCGTCACCGGCGCGCCAGACGGTCCTGTCCGCTGGCACGAACTCGGTGACCGTGTTGAGGTCCACTCAGCGCCCCGCCATGATCATCCCATCATGCAGCCATGACGCGGTTACGCAAGCACGCACCAGGGTGTATCTGGCATCCGGCCCGTCCCTCTCCACACCTAAACGGGGTATGGCCGCGCGGTTAGCGCGGGCCATCCGGCACCAAAAGGGGGATACCGTGCTGCGCCCAAGAAACACCCAGACCAACGAATTGGTCATCTCTTATCTCCTGCTGAGAAAGACCGTCGGCTGGATCGGCATGCTGTTGCCGTTCGTGCTCATCATCGGCAACGTGGTGATGAGCGCGTCGCGGCCGGACTCGATGAGCGGGTACTACTACACGCCGATGCGCAACGTCTTCGTGGGCGCGCTGTGCGCCCTCGGCGTGTTCCTGATCGCGTACGACGGATACGACAACTGGGACCGTTGGATCACCAACATCGCCGGATTGTGCGCCATCGGTGTCGCGTTCTGCCCGACGAAGCCGTCCGGCCCCATGTCCGCCACGCAGAACGTGCTCGGCGACTGCCACGTGTTCTTCGCGGCCAGCACGTTCACCGCGCTGGGCCTGATGGCGCTGCGCTTCGCTCAGGGCCGGCAGACGCGGCTGGAGATCACCGCCTACCGGGTGTGCGGGTACCTGATCTTCGCGTGCGTCGTCCTCGCGGCGGCCTCGAACTTCCTGCCCACGGCGGTCAACGCGAACTGGCCGGTGCTGTTCATCCTGGAGGCGACCGCCGTGGTCGCGTTCGGGATCTCCTGGTTCGTCAAGGGCACG
The DNA here is from genome assembly GCA_035571275.1 of Trebonia sp. GTDB lineage: Bacteria > Actinomycetota > Actinomycetes > Streptosporangiales > Streptosporangiaceae > Trebonia. Next base: position 14,030 of record DATMKQ010000387.1, on the reverse strand, counting down.
ACGATGCTGCCCGCGCGGTAATTTCGGGGCATGCCAGCCAACCCGATGCCCGCGGCCGAGGTTGCCGTCTCCGCCGATCTTGTCCGCCGGCTGCTCGCTGACCAGCACCCCGACCTCGCGCGCCTGCCGGTCACGTTCCTGGCCAACGGCTGGGACAACGCGATGTTCCGGGTGGGCGATGAGCTGGCCGCCCGGGTCCCGCGCCGGGAGCTAGGGGCGAAAATCCTGGTTCACGAGCAACGATGGCTGCCCCAGCTCGCCCCCGCGCTGCCACTTCAAATTCCCTATCCCGAACGAATGGGGCTTCCCGCCCTCGGCTACCCCTGGCCCTGGAGCATCGTGCCGTACATCCCGGGGGTGCCGGCCTGCGACACGGACACGCTCGATCCCGGGCCCGCGGCCGCCGCCCTCGGCGGGTTTCTCGCCGCCCTGCACGTTCCCGCCGCGGCGGACGCCCCGCTCAACCCGTTCCGCGGCAGGCCGCTGCGGGACCGCGCCGAGAACTTCGACGCGAACATGCGGCTCGTGTCTGGGCAGGTCGACGCCGACGCCGCGGACCGGGTCTGGTCCGCCGCGCTGGCGGCGCCCGGGCACGTCGGCCCGGGGGTCTGGGTGCACGGCGACCTGCACCCGGCCAACATCGTGACCCGCGACGGGCGGATCAGCGGCGTGATCGACTTCGGCGACATCACCTCCGGCGACCCCGCCGTGGACCTGGCGGTCGCGTGGATGCTGCTGCCCGCGGCATGGCATGAGGCGTTCCGCGACGCGTACGCGGTGGGGCGTGGTAGCGACGAGGCGCTGTGGACGCGCGCCAAAGGCTGGGCGCTGTACCTGGCGCTGGTCTTCCTCGCCTATTCGGCGGACAACCCGCGGCTGCTCGGCGTCGGCCGCCGCACGGTGGCGGCCGTGCTCGGCTAGCGGTGTATCTGGCGGCGCTTTCGCCGCTCTTGACGTACGGGGAGCGCGCGCGCCGCGCGGAGCGGGGGCGTAGCGCGCGCGCTCGGCCCCAGCTACCCGGATCCGAAGCACACAAACGGGCTCAGCGGCTCGATCGCGCCAGCCTCGGCGAGTGCCAGGGCGGGGCCGGCGCCGTCCGCGAGCCGCCGGTGGTAGGCGGTCATGATGCCGACCGCGGCGTCGTCGGCCACCCGGGCGACGCTGGAGACCACCGTCGCCGCCCCGACGTAGAGCAGGGCCGCGGTGAACCCCAGCAGCTCCTCGCCGGGCCGCGCGACCGACCGGCCGACGTCGCAGGCGGACAAGATCACCTGGCGGGGAGCGGTCACGAGCTGCTGGATGTCGTAGGCCATCAGCGGGCCGTCGGCCAGGTCGATGCGGGAGAACAGGAAGTTCTCCCGGTCATCGTGCCCGTGCGCGGCCAGGTGGGCGAGCGGGGTGCCGTCCAGGCCCCGCAGGGTGTCGCCCACCGTCGCCGACTCCGCGAGCAGCACCCGCGAGCCCGGATAGATCGACGCGATCGCGATGACCTCGGGGGCCGCGTGGTCGAGGTCCGGCCCGGCGACCAGCAGCGGCGGCGCTGCCGTCGGCCCTGCTGGTAGCCCGGGGGCGGGCTGGCTCCGGCGATACGCGGTCAGCCAGGCCGACGCCGACGGGCACACCGTCACCGGTCGCCCGCGCAGGTCGGGAAGCATGTTCCACGGAATGCTCGTCAGCGCGCCGGTGGGCACGATGACGAGCGCCCCGTCGAGCAGGGTGCGCAGCGGGGCGATGATCTCGGCGGTCAGCACGTCGATCTGATGGGCGATCGACTCCCTGATGACCGCCTCGAGGCGGGGAGGCAGCCGCCGTCCGGCCACCGCGTCGAGGTCGGCGGTCAGCCGGAGCGTGGCCTCCGCGGCTGCCGCGAAGTCTCCCAGCCGGACGAGCCGGACCCGCCCGCCTGCCAGCACGACCGCGTGCAGGACGTTGTCGGCGGCCAGGATGCTGACCAGGACCTGATCGGTGGCCTGCAGGGCGGCGCTGACCTCGGCGAGGGTAGCGCCGCTTGTCATGTCACCGGGGCCGGCGGTCAGCCAGCTGTGCTCCCGCACTTCGCGCTGCAGCCGGGCGCGCCGGGCGATCGCGGCCGGATCCCGGGTGCCGTTCAGCTCGGCGTTGCGGATCAGGTAGCCGAGCTGGCGAAGTTCGGCGATGATCTCCGCCGCGCGCGGGTCCGCGGGCGGGCGGACCGGCCTGGCGAGGAACGCCTGCGCCCGGGACCGTTCCAGCCAGGCGAAGACCAGCGGCGCGGACCCGCGGGCCAGCGCCTGGCGCAGCCCGGCCGCGGCCAGGTCCGCGCCGAGCAGGCCCGCGGCGGTCTGCAGGTCGATGCTGCCCAGCCGGCCGCGGCGGACCTGGACGGTGGCCAGGCCGGCGCGCAGCTCGGCCAGCATCGTGCCCGGCCGTCCCTCCAGCTCCGCGAGCTCGGCCCGGGCGAGCCTGCGCAGCAAGCTGACCTCAAGCGACGGGGCGCCGCCGCTCGCGGCGCTCGCGATCCGCTGCCTGGCCTCCGCCGGCCGCCCGCGCGCGATCAGCGCGCGGGCCGCGAGCAGCTCCGCCAGGTCGGCGTCGTTGCCCAGACCGCAACCGCGCAGCTTGCCGGCGAGCAGGGCCGCCTCGTCGGCGATGGGCCCGACACGGCGCCGGGGCGCCCTGAACTGTGAGCGCAGCCGGGTGAGCTCCGCGACGTACGCGCAGGCGTCGTTGCCCTGACGGCGGAAACGCTGATGCGCGGCGGCCGCCCAGCGGCGCGCGAGGACCGGCTTGCGGGCGGCCAGCGCGGCTTGCGCCAGCGCCAGCTCGGCCTGGCCGAGCTCGTGATCGAGCCGCTGCCTGCGGAACGCGGCGATGGCGCTGCCAAGCTCGGTGATCGCCTCGGCGGTAAGACCGACCGCCAGCAGGGCACGGGCCTTGTCGGTCGCGAGCACGGGCAGCCATTGCGGCGCGGTCAGCCGCAGGCCCTCCTCGGCGTCGCTGAACAGCTTGAGCGCGGCCGGGATGTCACCCGCGAGCATGTCGCAGCAGCCGAGGTTGTGGGCGGCCTTGGCCGCGAGCGAGTCGTGCCGACCGCCGGTCGCGATGCGCTGGCAGCGCGCGAAGTCCGCGTAAGCCCGGCGGACGGCGCCGACGTTCAGGTGCAGGACGCCCCGGTTCAGCAGCACCCGGGCCAGCACCACGGTGTCCGCGTACCCCTGCGACAGCTCGAGCAGCGGCACGGCTTCGTCGAAGAACCGCAGCGCCTCGCTGGCCCGCCAGGTCCGCATCAGCAGCAGGGCACGCTGCGACAGCAAGATCCCGCGGTCATCGGCCGCGGTCATCGGCTCGGCGACGTCGAGCAGGCGAAGGCCGTAGTCGGTCCGGCCCTGTTCGGCCTCCTGGTGGGCCAGGCTGATCAGCAGCCTGGCGGCCACCGGCCGGTCGGGGTCGCGGACATCGTTGCCTTGGTTCTCGTCGTCGTCGGCCCAGCCGAGCATCAGCAGCCCGGCGCGCAAGTGCCCGGCGGCCGCCGCGGGACGCCCGGCAGCACCCGCCTGCAGGCCGCGCTGATGCAGGGCTCGTGCCCGGCGTGCGGCTCGGCCAGCGGTGGGCGCGGTGGGCGCGGTGGGCGCGGTGGGCGGGGTGGGCACAGCAGAGCTGACCCTCGTCAGAGGATGAGCGGTGGCGTCACCACCGGCCGGCCTGACCCGCCGTTAGCCCGATCCGCCGCCGTGACGACCAGCCGGGCCGTCCCGCGGGGCACCCTGATGAATGCGAAGCGTCCCTGGTCATCGCTGGAGACGCGGCACGGGTCCGTCGCGGTCTGCATCTCGATCTCGCGGCGCTGCGGCGGCGCCAGCCAGCCGTCGATCCGCACCGTGCCGTCGTCGTTCGAATCGATCCTGATCATGATCGTCAGGCTCTCGCTGTCAAAGGTGATCGTCCTGCTGTGCTCGGCGCCGCGGGCGGCGACGAGATCATCCTGGTCGGCGGCCGTGAGGCGGGCCACCTCGGCTTCCAGGCCGCGCATCGCCAGGGAGAACCTGATCCGCTCGGGAAGGTCAGGGGGCATGGGATCGGCACGCTCGAAGAGGTCGCGGATGCCGTCCAGGATCTCGAGGTCGAAGTCGTCCATCGGTTCTTGTGACGCTGCATCCGGGGACTTCATCGTGTGCTCCTGTCATGGTCTGCTCGCGAGCAGAGTTCTGAGCTTGGCGAGACATCTGCCGCGGGTTGGGCCAATACTCCCGGTGGGCATGCCAAGCTGGGCTGCTAGGGCCTGGTAGTCGGGGCGTGGGACGAACGCGACGATTCGCAGCAGCTCCTGACAGCGCCGCGAGAGCTTGCCGATCGCCTCCCACAGGGCGCGGCGCTCATCGTCCATCATGATCAGCTCTTCGGATCCGGGTGCGTGATCCGGCAGCTCGGACAGCCACTCCTGGTCCGTCGGCAATTGCTTGCGGGTAACGGCGTGCACCCGCCACGCTTCGCGTCTGGTCGTCACGACCAGCCAGCCGATGAGCGCCGTGGAGTCATGAATGCCGTCAAGGTGGGCGACCAGGCGCGTCCAGACGGTTTGCAGGACATCCTCGGCGTCCTCGACGTCGAGGCCGACCGCCCTCGCGACATGCCACAGCATCGGGCTGAGCTCCGTCACTATCTGCCCGAGGGCACCGTCGTCGCCGCCCCTGGCGGCCACCACCAGGTCCGCGATGTGCGCGCGCCGATCGGGAAGCCCGGCTGCCGCGCCCGCGGGCTTGGTGTCATCGGCCGGCATCAGCCGGCCTCCTGAAGTCCGGCGAGAGCGGCGGCCGCCCGGTCCGTCGCCGCGGACGCCCCAGGGAGGTCGAGCCCGAGTCCCGGATCGCCCGACTGTCTCAGTAGCTGGGCGGCGATGTGCGCGGCGATCAGCGGCGCCGAGAACGACGTGCCGCTCCAGACGGCGAAGCCGCCGTTGTAGTTGTCGGGATCGAGCGCCTCGCGGTCGTCGGGCAGCCGGATCTCCGGCGGCATCGCGTTGTCCGGGTGCGGGCGAACCCTTATCTCGGGGCTGCGGCTGCCGTTGATGTCATCGGGGAACGTGCTGACGACCGCGGCACCGGCCGCCCACACCCACACCCAGCGGCCGGCGTCGCTGAAGATCGCCTTCGAGCCGTTCGGGTTGAGCGCGCCGACGCTGATGACTGGCAGCGGTCCCGGCGACGGCTGCAGGGAGAACGCGGCGGGGTAGAACCTGCGGCTGGTCGAGTAGTTCCCCGCGGCGGCGACGACGGCGACGCCGAGCTCGAGCAGCAGCTCGATGATCAGCCAGAGCCCGGAGCTGTACGCCACGTCGGCGGCGGACTCGTCGAAATAACCCAGCGACAGCGAGAGCACGTCGACCATCGCCGCCATGTCCGCTTCGCCGCCGGCTTGCGCGACCGCGACCCGGTCGGCGAGCAGGGCCAGCGCGCACAGCAGGTCGCCCTCGTAGACGATGTCGTCGCTGTGCATGATCCTGATGGCCAGGACCTGGGCGTCCGGGGCGACCTGGCGGACGATCCCGGCGATGAACGTGCCGTGCCCGGAGGCGTCGTTGAGCTCACCGAGCAGCGGGTCGGCCGAGACGGGCGTGTCCCAGGGGTCCTCGATGGGCACGCGGGGACGGTCTCCTAGCGCGGCCGCGGCCGCGCTCTCCGCCTCGATGGCGTTCTGCATGCCCCAGTCGACGGCGACGAAGCCGTCAGGCATCCTGGTGGCGTACCTGTCGACCGGATCCGGCCGCACGTCCAGCCACGGGTGCGCGCGGACGCCCGTGTCCAGGACGGCGACGACGGGGCGCCGGGAGCCGCATTCCTCGAGCCGCCTGCGGGCGGGGGCGGGCAGGCTGAGGGCGACCGGGGCGCGCGTGTCGCCGCCGGCGTAGGTGTAGGAGTCGACGCTGCCCGGCCCGGTCAGGCCGTTGCCCTCGGTGGAGGGGCTGCCCGAGATGCCGTTGCCCTCGGTGGACGGCGCCCCGGTGATGGCCGATCCGGCCAGCAGGTGCTCCAGCGAGATCCTGCGGACCTGGTCCGGGGTCAGCCGGTTCTCCCTGGCGAGGCCCTGGGTATCGGCGGCTTCGGCGGCCGCGCGCAGCGCCTGCAGCGCCGTCCACGCGTCCACCGTCACCGGCAGCACCGGCTTGCCCGGCTCCGCCGTCGGCTCGAGCACGACGACGCGCGGGAGCTGGCGCAGCACCTCGCCGACCCGGCCGCCGGCGCGCACCGGGCGGCGCTCCAGGTCGGGGGGAACGATCCGCATCCCCACGGCGGCGAGCGCGGAGTTGATCGCGCCCACCGCGGGCTGCTCCGACAGCAGGTCAGCCGGGATCAGCAGCGTCCTGGCCCGGTACACCGTGGACCTGGGAACCGCGGCCCAGTTCCCGGCCGAGCCCGGGTTGCGCGGGATCGTCGCGGCGTTAGTGGGGTCGAGCACCCGGGCGCCATGGCGCTGAAGCAGCGCGGACGGTGCCGAGGTCAGCCCGGGCGCCGAGGCGTCATCGTCGTCCGGGTGCCTGCCGTCATCCGGGGCAGGACGCGACGCGAAATACCAGTTCCTGGTCAGCTGCGGCATCTGGAACGCCCCCTCTGGTCGAGTTCGAGCACCGCGGCGACAGGCAGAGCATAGGCCTACCGCTGCCAGAAGACCAGAGCCGCGAGCACGCCGCCAGATATGCGTTTCGCGTAACGAATTGGTTACGACAGGCGGGCCACGGCGGCCGGACCGGCCTGCGGTAGGTTCGCACCATGAGTGAGTCGGCGTGGGGCGAGGCGGTTGTGACGGCAGGGCGGGATGGGACCCCGTTGTGCGCGTGGTTTCCCGCGCCGAAGCTGGGGACGCCTGGCAACGTCGGCAGCGAAAGTCCGGCCGATTCCGATCAATACGAGGACGAGGTCCGCGGGGTCCTGGTGAGCCGGCGGTCCTACGCGATCGCCGACCTCGACAAGCCGCCAGCCGACACCGCCGACGGCTACCTGCGGCTGCACTTGCTCTCCCACCGCCTGGTCCGCCCGAACTCGATCAACCTGGACGGGATCTTCGCGGTCCTGCCGAACGTCTGCTGGACGTCCCTGGGACCGGTCGCCGCCAGCGAAATCGACGCGGCCCGGCAGCGGGCGCTCGAGCGGGGTCAGTATCTATGGGTCCGCGCCGTGGACAAGTTCCCCGCGATGCTGGACTTCGTGGTGCCCGCCGGCGTGCGCGTGGCCGACGCCGCCCGGGTCCGGCTCGGCGCCTACCTGGCCGAGGGGACCACGGTCATGCACGAGGGCTTCGTCAACTTCAACGCGGGCACACTCGGCCCCGTCATGGTCGAAGGCCGGATCAGCCAGGGCGTGACCGTCGGCGCCGGCGCGGACGTCGGCGGCGGGGCCTCCATCATGGGCACCTTGTCCGGCGGCGGCACCCGGGTCATCTCGGTCGGCCAGCGGTGCCTGCTTGGCGCGAACTCGGGCCTGGGCATCTCGCTGGGCGACGACTGCGTCGTCGAGGCCGGGCTGTACCTGACCGCCGGGACGATCGTCACGCTTCCCGGCGGCAAGCAAGCCAAGGCCAGGGATCTGAGCGGCCAGCCTGGGATGCTGTTCCGCCGTAACAGCGTCACCGGGTCCGTCGAGGCGATCCCCCGGCACGGCACGTGGGGCAGCCTCAGCGCTGACCTGCACGCGCACCAGTAGGCACGGGTGCGTCCGGGCGCTCAGGGGAATGACGGTGTACGCGAGCACCAGACCGAGCCTTAGGGGGCGCGAACATGAGCGGCGACTACGACGCGATAGTCCTTGGCGCAGGGGCGCCAGGCGAGCACTGCGCCGCTGAGCTGGCCGACGGCGGCCTGCGGGTAGCGGTGATCGAGCGGTCCCTGGCCGGCGGCGAGTGCACGTACTACGCCTGCATCCCGTCCAAGACGCTGCTGCGGCCAGGCGAGGCGGTGCACGGCGCGCTCGAGGCGGCGGGCACCGCGCGGGTCGACGTCGAGGCCGCGCTGGCCTACCGGGACTACATGGTCTCCAACTACTCCGACGCCGGGCAGGTGTCCTTCCTGACCAGCAAGGGCATCGACCTCATCAGGGGCACCGGCAAGCTGGCCGGCCCCGGGGTGGTCGAGGTGGGCGACACCCGGTACACCGCCCGGGACGTCGTGCTGGCGACCGGCTCCGACGCGGTCATCCCGCCCGTTCCCGGCCTGCGCGAACTCGACGGCGTCTGGACCAACCGCGAGGTGACCGGCATGAAGGCCGTCCCGCGCCGGCTGCTGATTCTCGGTGGCGGCCCGGTCGGAGCCGAGATGGCCCAGGCCGTCCGCCGGCTCGGCGGCGAGGTGGTCCTCGTCGAGGCCGCGGGCCACGTGCTGGCCCGCGAGCCCAAGCCGCTCGGCGACGCGCTCGGCGAGGAACTGCGCCGTGACGGCATCGAGCTGGTGCTCGGCGTCCAGGCGACAGCAGCGCGGCGCGACGGCGAGGACTACGTCCTCGTCCTGGCCGACGGGCGGGAACTGCGCGGCGACAAGCTGCTCGTGGCGACCGGGCGACGTCCTCGGGTGCACGGCGTTGGCCTGGAGACGGTCGGCGCCACCTTCAACGACCATGGCGTCACGGTGGACACGCACCTGCGGGTCGGCGAGCGGCTGTGGGCCATCGGCGACGTCACCGGCATACGCATGCTGACCCACGTCGGTGAGTACCAGGGCGAGGTGGTGGCCTCCAACATCTTGGGCGAGTCGCGCGAGGCCCACTACGAGGCCATCCCCGATGTGATCTACACAGACCCGCAGGCGGCCTCGGTCGGCGCCACGGAAGCGCGGTTCAGCGCGACCATCCCGATGTCCGAAGTGGCGAAGATGCAGACCTACGCGCACGACTACGCCGAGTCCAAGGGCTACATCACCTTGCTCAGCGACGGCGAACGGCTGACCGGCGGCCACGCGCTCGGTCCCGAGGCCGGTGAGTGGATGCAGCAGGCCACGCTGGCGATCCACGCCCGCGTGCCGCTCGACGTGCTGCGCGACGTCATTCAGCCGTTCCCGACCTTCTCTCTCGTTTACGTCGCGGCGCTGAAGGCGCTGCGCACCGCCATCGCGAAGGACGCGTCATGAGCACCGCGCCCGGCGTCTCGCCCCGCCAGCGCGAACCCGAACTGTCGGGTCAGACGGTCGTGCTGATCGGCGGCAGCGCCGGGATCGGACTCGAGACCGCCCGGCGGGCCCGCGCGGAGGGCGCCGCCGTCATCCTCGCCGGCCGCGACCCCGAGCGCCTCCAGCGGGCCGCGGCGGAGGTCGGCGCGGAGCGCACCGCAGCCCTCGACGCCACCGACCCGGCCGAACTCGACCAGTTCTTCCTCGACCTGCCGGACCGGATCGACCACGTGCTGGTCACGGGCCCGGGTCCGTACTACGCGCCGCTGGCCGACCTCGACCGCGAGCGCGCGCACCGCGACTACGACAACCACCAGTGGCTGGCCGTCGCCGTCGCGCGGCACGCCGTCGGCCGGGTGCGGTCCGGCGGCACGCTGCTGTTCATGAGCGGCACCGGCGGCCGCGGCCGCGGACCCGGCCTGTCGATCATCGCGGCGGCCACCGCCGCGATGCCCGCCCTGGTCGCCAACCTGGCCGTGGAGGTGGCACCGATCCGGGTCAACCTCATCGCGGCCGGCTTCGTCGACACGCCGCTGTCCGCCTCGCTGCTCGGCGACGACCTCGACAAGCGCCGCCAGCAACTGCGGGACACGCTGCCCATCAGGCGCGTGGTCGGGCCCGCCGACATCGCGGCGCTCGCCGTGCACCTCATGGTGAACACGGCGATCACCGGCGCGACCCTGGACATCGACGGCGGCCAGCAGCTGGTCGAAGGAACGTGATGACGGGCAAGGTCGCCGTCGTCACCGGGGGTTCTCAGGGTATCGGCGCGGGAATCGTCGCCGGGTACCGCCAGCGCGGCTGGTCGGTGGTGGCCAGCGCCCGCACGATCGAGCCGTCCGGCGACCCGGACCTCGTCACGGTCGCCGGGGACATCACCGATCCGGCCACCGGCGACAAGATCATCGGCGCGGCGCTGGACCGCTTCGGCCGCGTCGACACCCTCGTCAACGACGCGGGCGTGTGGCTATCCAAGCCGTTCACCGAGTATTCGGCCGCCGACTACGCGACGGCGGTCGGGGTCAACCTCACCGGCTTCTTCTGGATCACCCAGCGGGCCATCGCCGCGATGGTGACGCGGCACAGCGGCCACGTGGTCAACATCTCGGCCACGGTCGCCGAGGTCGCGAACTCTCATGAGCCCGCGGTGCTCGCCGCGCTGACCAAGGGCGGGATCGCCGCGGCCACCAGGTCGCTGGCCATCGAGTACGCCGCCAGGGGCATCCGGGTCAACGCCGTCTCGCCGGGGATCATCCAGACCCCGGTGCACCCGGCGGAAAGCTACGAGAACCTCGGCGACCGAACGCCGCCGATCGGGCGGGCCGGCCAGGTCAGCGACGTCGTGGACGGCATCTTGTTCCTCGAGTCGTCGCCCTACATCACCGGCGAGATACTGCATATCGACGGTGGCCAGATCGCCGGCCGCTGAGGTCCGGGGGCCGCCTCGTCAGAAGGAGTGGCTATGCCGTGGTTTCCCGACTTCGCCAACGCCATGGTGCTTGCGCGCGCGCAGACGCGGGCCGTGGGTCAAGCCGATCCGGTGCGGCAGTACTTCAGCGCGCTGAACAGCGGAGACTCCCGCGACCTCGAAACCGTGTGGCCCGGCGAGGTGGTGGTCTACGACCCCCGGCTGGGCGAGATCCGCGGCCACAAGCAGCTGCGGCAGTTCATCAGGACCAGTCAGAACTGGCTGGCCGAACGTCACGCGCGGACCGAGACGATGGCCGTCACGACCGCTAACGGGCGGGCGGTGGTCGAGCTCTTGGCGCACCTGTCCATCGACGGGCGGGACGTGGCCTGGCCGGTGGCGGTCGTCGCCGAATCTCGCGATGACAGGTCCGTGGCGTTCCGCACCTACGGCAGCCTGCTGCCGGTCCAAGGACAGCGCTCGGTCAGGCCGGTGATTCTCGCGCTCCCGCCCCCGTCCGCGGCTGCGCCCGTCCGCGCCGGTGACGTCGTCGGCCGCTATTTCGCCGCGGTCGAGGCCGGTGACGTCGAGGCGGCGGTGCGGACATTCGAGGCGGACGGATACATCCGCGACCCGGCGGGCCCGCAGGCCATCCACCGCGGCGCCGCCGAGCTTCGCTCGTTCTTCGCCGCCCAGTTCAGCGCGGGCGGCATCGGGCTGCAGCAGTGCGCAGAGACCGACGACGGCGTGCGCTGCGCGGTGGAGTACAACTGTGTCCGGTGGGGCACCCGCGACCTGCCCCCCCAGCCGGGCCTAGGCGTCTACGAACGCGCCGCGGACGGCCTCCTAGCGGCAGCGAGATCGTACGACGACATCGAACCGCCCTGACCGGGCGACAGGAGGAGAGCGTGGGCGTGGTGGAGCGTGTCGCGGCTCCCGAGGGGGCGGCCGCTGGACGCGGATAAAGCCAGGTAGTGACCGGGCGAGGCCGGCCGGTGGTGGTGAGCGGGCAGATCGCGCGGGACGGGAACGGTCAGCTGGTCGGGCCGGGCGACCCGAGATAGAGGCATGGGCCCTGCTGGACGACTAAGTGCCAGCCGACTAAGCACGGGCCGCGATTTCCGCGTTCGCGCGCGCGGTGACGAGGGCCAGGACACGACCGGCGGTGGCGAGGTCCCCGGCGGGAAAGTCGAACAGGCGCTCAGTGATCTCCTCGAGCGCGCCACGGATCTGCCCGTACCTGCCCCGGCCGGCCTCGGTCAGCGTCACCTCCCCGTCGGTGCGCACGAGCCCGGCCTCGGCCAGTTCGCCGATCGCCGCCTCGACCTCGGCGCCGGGAATCTTCCGCGCGCCCGCTACCCGGGCGACAAGCTGGCCGCGGTTCATGGCGCCGCCGCTTCCCGCGGTGACGGTGAGCACGAGCCACTGGCGGAACGTGGTCTGGGTCCGGGCGAGCAGCGGGTCGAAGATGGCGCCGAGGGCGCTTTCCGCCTGACCGATGACCTGAGTGCTGAGCGGTGGGTACGACTGCATGACGTGACTCCCATCGGATATCGTTGGTGATGCCAACGTTGGCTCTGCCAACAATATTTCTGTAAATCAAGATCCACGACGGGAGGTGCGCGTGGCCGACGAGACGCCAGCCCTGCTCACGGCGCAGCCAACCTGGCTGATCAGCCAGGTTTCCGCGATCGCGCACCGGATGCTGGCCGACCGGCTGGCCGCTGTCGGGGCGCGCGGGTACCACGTCCGGCTGCTGGCCGCGCTGGCGGAGTTCGGGCCGTCCAGCCAGGCCGACCTTGGCCGCCGGACCGCCATGGACCGCAGCGACGTCGTGGCCACCGTCAACGAACTGGCCGACCAGGGGCTGGCGCGGCGGTCCGTCGACCCAGCCGACCGGCGCCGCAACGTCATCACGATCACGCCCGGCGGTACGGCGCGCCTGGAGCAGCTAGCCGGCCTGCTGGCCGGCGTGCAGGACGATCTGCTGGCGCCGCTGACCCTCGCCGACAGGGACCGGCTAGCTAACTCGCTGACCCAGGTGCTCGACTATCACGCCGGGACCTGACCGCCAGCGCCAGAGCGGCCGCGGCCGAGGCGGCCATGACGGCGAGCACGAGGCCGCCGAGCGCGCTGTCGACGGAGAAGCCCGCGCCGCGCACGACCTGGTTGAGGCCCATCGCGCTCGACGTCTCGCGCTGCGGGGTGACCCCCTAGATGACGGCCGGCATAGTGACGGAAAAGCTCCCGACCCCGAAGCCGAGGATCCCCATCGCGAGCAGCACCTGCGCCACGTCCGCCCGGGCCAGCGTGAACACGCGACGAAGGCGGCGAGCACCGCACCGCCAGGGCGCTCACCGCCAGCACCACCGGCCCGGGAAGGCGAAGTCACGGATCTCGGCCGGTTTGTCGGGGGGCGCTGACGCTCCGCCGCCGCACCCGCTGACGCACAGGCTGCCGCACACCTACGGCTCGTTATAGTGGCCGCGTGGCATCCCCATTCGCCGTCAGGTTCGCCGTCGCCCGCGAGCGGTATGGCCCGCTGGTGCTCGGCGCGGATCCGCACGGCGCGGTGCTGGACGCGTGGGGGCTGACCGACGACGCCGATGGCCTCGAGCGCTTCACCGACATCGTGCTGGCGGCCGCGCAGGGCACGGTGGGCCTGATCAAGCCGCAGTCGGCGTTCTACGAACGGCACGGCTGGCGCGGCATCCGCGCGCTGACCCGGCTGGCGCGAACCGCCAGGAGCGCGGGCATCCTGGTGATCCTCGACGTCAAGCGCGGCGACGTCGGCTCGACGAACGACGCGTACGCCCAGGCCTACCTGGGCGCGGGCGCGCCCGTCGAGGCCGACGCGATCACGGTCCACCCGTACCTGGGCCTGTCCGCCATGGGCGCGTTCGTCGACCGCGCCCACCTGGCGGGCGCGTGCCTGCTGGTCGTGACCCGATCGAGCAACCCCGAGGGCCGCGCCGTCCAGGCCGCCACCAGCGACGGCCGCTCGGTCGAGCAGCGGCTCCTTGACGACATCGGCGCGCTGAACAAGACGCTCGCACCCGGCGGGATCGGCCCGGTCGGCGCCGTCGTCGCCCCAATGCCGCCGGATCAGCCGCTCGACCCGCCGCTCGACCCGCCGCTCGACCTGGCCGCCGCGAACGCCCTGTTCCTGGCCCCGGGCCTCGGCGCCCAGGGCGCCAGCCCCGACGACGTGGCCCGTACCTTCGCCACCTGCCCCGATCGAGTCATGCCCAGCGCCTCGCGTTCCCTGCTAGCCGCGGGCCCGGACGCCAACGCCCTCAAACACGCGACCGCGACCCTCGGCGACCGCCTCCGCACCCTCCTCTAAGGCTCTTTGGGCGCGTTAGCCATGCATAAAACGGACAAAACGACCGCGAAAACATGCCGAAGTCGCCCAAAGACGCAAAGGTCTTCGCGGAAACGGCGGCCGGGCAAGGGGGGCGGCCGGGCAAGGGGGGCGGCCGGGCAAAGGGGGGC
>DATMKQ010000386.1:0-25143 GCA_035571275.1 Trebonia sp. | reverse complement strand
GGGGGTTGGCTTCTACGGCGTCGTCGTAGGCGGCGCGGAGTTTGGCTAGTTCGGCTTCGGGGTCGGTGAACCAGCTGGTGGACCACAGGCGGTGCACGCGCCAGCCGAGGCGCTCCAGGTGCTCCTTGCGGAGCCGGTCGCGGTCGCGGGCGCTGCCCGAGTCGCGGTAGGACGCGCCGTCGGCCTCGATCGCCAGGATCATCCGGGACGGGTCGTCGGGGTGGGCGGCGGCGAAGTCGACCCGGTAGCCGCCGACGCCGAACTGCGGGACGACCGTGATCCCGAGGTCGGCCAGCCGGGCGGCCACGTTTGATTCGAACGGGCCGGAGGTCGACGCGGCGCCGGAGGCGGCCACCGGGGTGCCGCCCGAGCCGGCGTATTCCAGGTACTCCGCGAGCATCCGGGCGCCCGGCTTGGTGAGGCGACCCGGGTCCACGTCATGGCTGGAGAACGAGCTGACCACGGTCAGGCGGCGCTTGGCGCGGGTCGCCGCGACGTTCAGCCGGCGCTCGCCGCCGTCGCGCAGCAGCGGGCCCCACTGGTAGCGCATCCGGCCGTCGGGGTGCTTGCCGTAGCCGACGGACAAGATGATCGCGTCCCGCTCGTCGCCCTGCACGCGCTCGAGGTTCTTGACGAAGAACGGCTCGGGCACGTCCTCGGCGAAGAACGACTCCACGTCGGGCGTGCGGGTGGAGGTGGGGCCCGGGTCGGAGTTGAGCGCGGCGCGCAGCGCCGCGTCCACGCGCTCGGCGTGCCGCATGCCCAGCGCGATCACCCCCAGCGACTCCCCCGGCCTGGTGCGCGCGTGCTCGAGGATCAGCCGGACGACCTCGGCGACCTCCGCCGAGACGGACGCGTCCTGGCCGGGTCTGGCGTCCTGCTGCACCACCACGTGACGCAGGCAGTCGTCGCGCGTCACGCCAGGGAACGTGGTCAGCGCGCCGCCGTAGATCCGGTCGTTGGAGAACGCGACGAGCCGCTCATCGCGGCTGCGGTAGTGCCAGTTCAGCGGGCAGGTCGGCAGCAGCGGCCGCAGCGCGTCGAGCACCGACTCGAACCCCGCGCCGAACGACACCGTGCCCTCGTCAAGGTCGTCCTCGTCGCCGGGGTCGCCGGAGTCCGCCTGCCGGAAGAAGTTCGTCGGCGGCAGCTGCCGGTCATCGCCCGCGACCACGACCTGGTGCGCCCGGATCATCGAGCCGATCGCGTCCGCGGGCACGATCTGGCTGGCCTCGTCGAAGATAACCAGGTCGAACAGCCGGGTCAGGGGCAGCACCTGGCTGACCATCAGCGGGGACATCGCCCAGCACGGCTTCAGCGCGAACAGCACGTCGCCCGTCTGGTCGAGCAGCCGGCGCAGCGGCAGGTGCCCGCGGCGCAGCGCCGCCTGCTTGCGGATCACCCGCGCCTGGAGCGGGTGCTTGTCCACCGTCTCGCGCAGCTGGTGCGCCCATACGTTTCGTACCCGCGCCCGGTTCGCGGCCAGGTGCTCGGTGTCCCTGCGGCGGAACTCCTCGGCGATCTCGTCGAGGGCGGACCCGTATTCCGCGCCGTACTCGGGGTCGCTGACCCGGATCTGGTCCAGGATCGACCGGTACCACGCGTAGTCGAACGCGCTGGCGACCTGATCCGTCGACACCGATTCCGTGGCTACCTCGTCAAGGACGGGCGCCAGGCCGAGCGCGCCGAAACGGCGCGCGAGCTCGTGCAGGCGGGGCAGCCGCCACGGCGTCTCCTCGTCGGCGGCCAGCGCCGCCGACGCCGCCACCGGGTCCTCGTCGAGCCCGGACAGCGGCGCCATCGCGGACAGCGCCGACACCATCCGGGACAGCTCCTGCCACGCCTGGACCAGGGCCGGATAGCCGGACGGCAGCCGCGGCTCGTCCGCGTCCGCGGCGGTACCGCCCGCGACGTCCGGCGAACGCAGCGCCTCCCACTCCGCGCGGGCCTGCTTGCGCAGCGCGCGCCGTTCGCGGAACCCGTGGCCGGGTGCGCCCGCGTCGGCGAGCAGGCCGAAGTAGGCAGCAAGCCGCGATCGTTCCGGATAAGTGCAGGGAACGCGCAGACCGGTTTCCCGACATGCGACGGCCAGCCTTGCATCTAGCTGCGGCAGCGTCCGGCCGGAGACAGTCACGGCGAGCTCCACCGCCTCGCGGGCCTGTTCACGGGTGCGCAGCGCGGCACCGAACCAGGGGGTGCTGCCCGGGCGCATCGCGAAGCCGCCGAGCCGGGTGAACTCGCGCAGGTCGTCCCGGATCTCGTCGGCGAGGTCCGGCGTGATTCGCTCGGGGGCGGCGAGGCGGGCGGTCACCCGGGCGCCCGTGGGCACCCCGAGCAGCGCCGACTGGACCTGGTACGGCGACAGGCCCCACGGCTCGTGCGACCGGTGCAGCGCGGCCGCGTGCCTGGTCAGCCGGCGCTGCCGGTCGGTCAGCCTGCGGTGCAGGGCCGTGGTGTCCGGCGCGGTGGCGTGCTCGGCGAGGTCGAGCGTGGCGCCGAGGTCGGCGGCGATCCGCTGCCGGTCGCGCGTGCCCTCGTGGATGTCGAGCACGACGTCGCCGAGGTTGACGCTGACCAGCCGGGACAGCACGGCGTCGATCGCGGCGCGTTTTTCGGCCACGAACAGCACCTTGCGGCCGCGGGCCACCATCGCGGCGACGAGGTTGGCGATCGTCTGGCTCTTGCCAGTGCCAGGCGGGCCGTGGATCACGAGACTGCGGCCGGCCACCACCGCGTCGATCGCGCTGCGCTGCGAGGAGTCGGCGTCGAGCACCGAGAAGTCGCCCTCGGGCGTGTCGGCGGTCGCGGGCACCGGCCCGGGGTCGGCGCCGACAACCTGCTGCGCCTCGGCGTCCCCGGCGATCGCAGCCACCAGGTCGCTGTCGGCGAGCAGGTCACCGGCGGCCTCCAGGTCGCGGACCATCGGCAGCTTGGCGTAGGTGAACGTGCCAATGACCTTGCGCCGCTCGATGGCGAAGCCAGGGATCTCGGCTTGCGTGGCGGCCTTGGCCAGCTGCCCGGCGATCCGGTCCGGGCTCGGCTTCTCCACCACCGCGCCGAACACGCTCGCCAACTTGTGCAGCAGCACCGGGTTGACCTCGACCTCGTCGTCCAGGGCCAGGTCGAAGTCGTCGTACCGGGCTCTGGTCGGGGTGATCGTCAGCGCTCTGAGCAGCACAGGCGCCGCGGGCTCGAGGAAAAGCTCGTCCCAGCGAGCCAGCCCGGTAGCGAGGTAGCCCGCCCTGATCCCGCGTTCCTCGGCGAGCTCACGCGACTTGCGGTAGATCGTCTGCATGCGCCTGATCGCGTCCGCGCGCGCGTCGGCATCGTGGAACAGCCGGGTAAGCCGGACCGCGCCGGTCTTCTCGAACCGCTCGACAACCTCCGGGTCGGCGTCGGCGAGATCAAGGGTCCCGGCGCGGCGGTCCTTGTAGTAGAGCAGGGTGTTGCGCCCGCCGAGGTCGGTGAGCGCGTCGATCCACTGCCGCTGCGCCGCGAGGGTCAGCTCGAGACGGCGAGCGTCGTTCGGTTCGGTCACGGCGGTCCTCCACGCTCGCACCTGCTCCCCCTGCTGCCTAAGGAGAGGGCATTCGGCTACCCGGGCGGAAGGGGCATAAACCCGCCGAGTTGACACCGGATCCCTCGCGTCTTAAAGTGCTAGTCAACTAAGACACTAAGGCAGTGAATTGATGATCACCTTCCGGGTCGACGGACGGTCGGGCGTCCCGCCCTACCTGCAGATCGTCCAGCAGGTAAGGCAAGCGCTGCGGATGGGAGTGCTCGACGTGGGAGACCAGCTACCCACCGTGCGCGAGGTTGTCGCGGCCGTCGCGATCAACCCCAACACGGTGCTCAAGGCCTATCGGGACCTGGAACGCGAGGGCCTCGTCGAGGCGCGCGCCGGACAGGGCACCTTCGTCAAGCGGCGCCCGCCCGGCCCGCCGCCTGGCACCCATTCCCGGCTCGGCCACAGCCTGGAGCACTGGGTCAGGGAAGCCCGCGAAGCCGGGCTTGACGACGAGTCGATCGAGTCGCTGCTGCGGGTCACGCTGCGGTCCGCTGAAACGGCTGTGGATTCACACCACTCTCCTGAGGAGGAGATCGCGTGAACACGTGCGCAATTGAGACTCAGGGGCTGTCGAAGCGGTACCACCGGGTCACCGCGCTCAGCGACTGCTCCATCAAGGTCCCCGAGGGCAGGATCAGCGCGCTCGTCGGGCCCAACGGAGCGGGCAAGACCACGCTGCTCCGGCTGCTCGCCGGGCTCGCCGCGCCGACCGGGGGATCTGCCCTGGTGCTCGGCGGCACCCCGCGCCAGGACCCGTCGTTCCTGTCCGAGGTCGGTTTCCTCGCCCAGGAGATCCCGCTGTACCGGCGGTTCAGCGCGCAGGACCACATCCACGTCGGCGCGCACATGAACCGGCGGTGGGACGCGGAGTCCGTGCGAACCAGGCTCACCGGCCTGAACATCCCGCTCGATAGGCCGGTGGGCAAGCTGTCCGGCGGCCAGCGGGCCCAGGTCGCGCTCGCGCTGACGCTGGCCAAGCAGCCACGGGTGCTGCTGCTCGACGAGCCGGTCGCGGCGCTTGACCCGCTCGCGCGGCGGCACTTCCTCGGCACGCTGACCGCGGCGGTGGCGGAAGGCGGCGGCGAGCTGACCGTCGTGCTGTCCTCGCACCTCATCACCGACCTGGAACGGGTCAGCGACCACATGATCTTGCTGTCGGCGTCCCGCGTGCAGCTATGCGGCGACACCGACGAGCTGCTCGCCGAGCACAAGCTGCTGGTCGGGCCGCGCAAGGACACGGCGGCCCTGGAACGGATGCACAAGGTGGTGCACACAGTGAGCACGCCACGGCAGGCTCGGCTGCTCGTCCGGCTGAACGGCCCGGTCTTCGACCCGGCGTACGAGGCCGAGGACGTCAGCCTCGAAGACCTGGTGCTCGGGTATATGGGCGCCGACGCCCCGGCGGCGTACGCGCACCTCGCTGCGGTGGGAGAAGACCAATGAGCTTTCTTGTGTGGCGGCAGTACCGATCGCAGGCGGCGTTCGCCGCCTTGGTACTCGCCGTGTTCGGCGCGGTACTGATCATCACCGGGCTGAAGATGGCATCGCAGTGGCACACTATTCTTTCCGCGTGCACCGCGAGCGGCACGTGCGCTTCCCTGCACGAGGGTCAGACGTCGCTCGGCAGCGTGGTCGGACACGACTTCGCCATTCTCAGCATGCTGGGGCCGGCGGTGTTCGGGATGCTGGTGGGCGCTCCGCTGCTGGCACGGGAATACGAGGCCCGCACCATGGACTTCGCGTGGGCGCAGAGCGTCACCCGCACGCGCTGGCTGCTGGTGAAGGTCGGCTGGGTGCTGCTCGCCGCCGCCGTCTGGGGCGGCGTGCTCGCGGAACTGGTCACCTGGTGGTCCGGGCCGCGCAACGCCGCCTTCCAGAACTGGTTCCAGCCCAACTACTTCGACCAGCAGGGCATCGTCCCCATCGGGTATTCGGTATTCGCGACCGCGCTCGGCATCGCCGCCGGCGCGCTATTCCGGCGGACGCTGCCGGCGGTCGCCATCGTGGTCGGCGGGTTCATCGGGATGCGCGTGTGGCTCTCCCAGGATGTCCGGGCCCACTACATGACCCCCGTTACCACCTACTTCGGCGTGGCGGGCAACTTCAATCCGCCGGCGGGTTCCCTGCAGGTCGGGAGCGGCATGACCGGGCCGAACGGGCAGGTGCTCGCGCAGAACTTCAACAGCAACGTTGGCGTGTTCAACGGCGTGCCGATCAGCAGCCTGCCGCACGCGTGCCAGTCGCTGGCGAGCCAGGCCAGCATGAGCGCCCAGAACGCCGCGAATCGCTGCCTGGCGGCGGCTGGCTACCACAGCTACGCCAGCTACCAGCCCGCCAGCCGCTACTGGGCCTTCCAGGGCATCGAGACCGGCATCTACCTGGCGGTCGCTCTTTTGCTTGTCGCCGTCACGTTCTATGTCGTCCGGCACAGGGACGCGTGACCGGCGATGAGCGTGCTGGTCTGGCGGCTGTACCGCGCGCAGGCGGCCATCGCGGCTGTGCTGCTCACCGCGTTCGCCGCCGTGCTGGTCATCACCGGACTGTCGATGGCTTCGCAGTGGCACACCATGCTGCTGGGGTGCACCGCGAGCGGCACGTGCGGTGACCTCGGGGCCACTATGTCGCTTGGCGGCAGCGTCGCGGGGCACGATCTCGTCCTCTTGAGCCTGGCCGCGCCGGTACTGTTCGGGATGCTGGTGGGCGCGCCATTGCTGGCGCACGAATTCGAGGCCCGCACCACCGATTTCGCCTGGGCGCAGAGCGTCACCCGCAGGCGCTGGCTGCTGGTGAAGGTCGGCTGGACGCTGCTCGCCGCCGCCGTCTGGGGCGGGGTGATGGCCGCGCTCGTCACGTGGTGGTCCGGCCCTCGCAACGCCCTGCTCGAGAACGCGTTCCAGCCCAGCACGTTCGACATGCAGGGCATCGTCCCTATCGGCTACGCGGTGTTCGCGACCGCGCTGGGCATCGCCGCGGGCGCGCTGCTGCGGCGGACGTTGTCCGCGATCGCCATCACCCTCGGCGGCTTCATCGGGCTTCGGCTGCTGATCGCCAACGCGGTCCGGCCGCACTACCTGGGCACGGTCACCGCGTACTTCAGCCCGAAGCTGAGCACGTTCACGCCGCCGGCGTCGGCCTGGGTCGTCTCGCAGGGACTGGTCGGGAAGACCGGGTCGTCCGGGGTCCGCGGGTTCGCCACCTACCAGCCCGCCAGCCACTACTGGCCGTTCCAGGGCATCGAGACCGGCATCTACGTGGCCCTCGCCCTCGTACTGCTCGCTGTTACCTACGTTGTCGTCACCAGAAGGGACGCGTGACCGCGATGAGCTTCCTGGTCTGGCGGCTGTACCGCGCGCAGGCATTGATTGGCCTGGTGCTGCTCGCCGCCTTCTCCGCGCTGCTGCTCGCCACAGGGTTTTCGGTGGCTTCGCAATGGCATTCGGCGCTTGCCACGTGCACCACGAACGGCGGGTGCGGCAACCTGTCGAACACGCTTTTCCTTGGCAGCCACGCGGTCGGCTTTCTCATCATCATGACGCTCGGGGTGCCGGTCGTGATCGGCGTACTGTGCGGCGCGCCGCTGATCGCCCACGAGTTCGAGACGGGAACGCGGGACTTCGCCTGGATGCAGGGCATCACGCGGCGGCGCTGGCTGCTCGTCAAAGCGGGCTGGCTGCTGCTCGCGGCCGCGGTACTCGGCGGCGTCGTCTCCGGCCTTGTCACCTGGTGGTCAGGGCCGGACAACGCGTTGCAGGCCGACGCGTTCGGCCCCGGCCGGTTCGACATCATGGGCATCGTCCCCGTCGCCTACACGCTGTTCGCGATGGCGCTCGGCATCGCCGCGGGCTTGCTGCTGCGCCGGACGGTGCCCGCGATCGGGCTCACGCTGGCCGCGTACCTCGCGGTGCGGCTGCTGATCGACCAGTGGGTGCGCCCGCACTACCTAGCCGCGGTCACGCACCTATACGGGGTGACCCAGAACTGGGTGCCCAACGGCGCCGTGTGGCAGCTCGGCGCGGGGGTTCTGGACCCGTCGGGCCGCATGCTGCCGATGCAGAACGGCGCGGACATCGGGCCGAACGTGTCGGTAAGCACGGTTCCGTCGGTGTGCGCCTCGGGGGCGTCCCAGGCGCAAAACAACCAGGTCGGCGTGCTCACGTGCATGCAGAAGCTCGGCTACCGCCAGTTCGTCACTTATCAGCCCGCGAATCGGTACTGGGCGTTCCAGGGCATCGAGTTCGGCATCTTCGTGGCGCTCGCGGCCGCCTTGCTTGCTGTCACCTACGTCGTGATCACCCGCCGGGACGCGTAACGCGACGGGACGGGACGGGACGGGACGGGGCTAGGCGGTGGCGGCCTTGGCTAGGAGCTGGAAGGAGCGGAGGCGGTCGGCGGGGTCGTGAGTCTGGGTGGTGATCATCAGCTCGTTGGCCTCGGTGCGTTTGAGCAGGTCCTCCAAAGCGGAGCGGACCGTGTCCGGCGCCCCGATGCACTGGGTGGCACGCCGGTCCGCGATGAACGCCTGCTCCAGGTCGCTGTAGGAGTAGGCGGCGGCCTCTTCCGGGCTTGGTATCTGGCCGGGGTGTCCCTGGCGCAGCCGCAGGAACGACAGCGCGGACGGGCCGGCCAGGTAACGGGCGCGCTCATCGGTGTCGGCGCAGATCACCGCGGCCGCGACCATCGCGTACGGCCGGTCGAGCGTCGCCGACGGCCGGAACGACTCGCGGTACAGGGCCAGCGCGGGGAGCGTGTTGGCGGGCATGAAGTGGTGCGCGAAGGCGAACGGCAGGCCGAGCACCCCGGCCACCTGTGCGCTGTAGCCGCTCGACCCGAGCAGCCACATCTCCGGGCCGTCGCCCTCGCCGGGCACCGCGCGGACCGTCGCGTACCGGTGACCGGCCGGCCACTGGCCGCTGAAGAAGCCGAGCAGGTCAGTGAGCTGACGCGGGAACTCGTCGGGGCCGCCGTGCCGCAGCGCGGCCGCGGTGGCCTGGTCGGTGCCCGGCGCGCGGCCGAGGCCGAGGTCGATGCGGCCCGGGTGGAGCGCTTCCAGCATGCCGAACTGTTCGGCCACCACCAGGGACGTGTGGTTCGGCAGCATAACGCCGCCTGACCCCACCCTGATCCGCTCCGTCGCCTCGGCGATGTGCGCGATCAGCACCGGCGGCGACGAACTGGCGATGCCCGGCATGCCGTGATGCTCGGCCACCCAGAACCGGGTGAAGCCGAGCCGCTCGGTCTCCCGGGCGAGCTCGATCGTCGCGCGAAGCGCCGGGCCCGCGGTGCCGCCGGCCGGGATCGGCGCCAGGTCGAGCACGGAAAGCGGGACACCCGCGAGGTTCAGGGAAGCGTTTGTACTGGCCACGCAACGCGACAACACCGGCGGCCCTAGAGATCTTCCGCGACAGAGTCCGGTGGCCGAGGGCAATTGTCCTCGCGAACATATCGGCGGGCCCCGGCCAGTCATTAATTGTCATCGACAGTTCGTCCTTGCGTAACGGTGTCGTGGCGGAATCCCAACACCACATCGGCGAACTTGATGGCATGAGGATCGCGATCATTACGGAGTCGTTCCCGCCCGATGTCAACGGCGTCGCACACTGCGTAGTGCGGGTGGCGGAGAACCTCGTCCGCAAGGGCCACCAGCCTCTCGTCATCGCCCCAGAGTCGGCGCGCGCCGCATCCCGGGCGGATGCACACTTCCCCTACCCGGTGGAGCGGGTCCCTTCGGTCCCGCTGCCCGGATACCCGACCTTCAGGATCGGCCTGCCCACGCCCAAGACCCGCCGCGCCATTGCCAGGCACCGCACCGAGGTGGTGCACCTGGCCAGCCCAGTGGCGCTCGGCGCGTGGGGCAGCCGCGTGGCCAAGGCGATGAACCTGCCGACGGTCGCCGTCTACCAGACCGACCTTCCCAACTACGCACGCGCCTACCGGCTAGGCGCGTTCACAGAAACGTTCGCGTGGCGCTGGCTGCGCGACATCCACAACGCGGCCGGCCGGACCCTCGCCCCGTCCAGCGTGACGGCGGCGGACCTGGTCGAGCACGGCATGGAACGAGTGTGGCTGTGGGGGCGAGGCGTGGACACCGAGCGGTTCGCCCCGGCCCGTCGCGACGAACGGCTGCGCGCCGACCTAGCGCCCGGCGGCGAGGTGATCGTCGGCTACGTGGGCAGGCTCGCGGCCGAGAAGCGCGTCGACCTGCTCGCTTCGGTGGCCGGCCTGCCCGGTGTGCGGCTCGTTATCACCGGCGGGGGCCCGATGGACGAGGAACTGCGGCAGGCCCTGCCGTCGGCGGTCTTTCTCGGCACGCGGCACGGCGAGGACCTGGCGAGGATCTACGCCAGCCTGGATGTCTTCGTCCACACCGGGCCATTCGAGACATTCGGCCAGACGATTCAGGAGGCCGCGGCGAGCGGCCTGCCGGTGATCGCGCCCGCCGCCGGCGGCCCGCTCGACCTGGTGGCCGAGGGCGTGACCGGCTACCTGGTCCCGCCGGGCGACGGGGCCCCGCTCGCGGCGGCGGTCGGCAAGGTCGTGGCGGACCCCGGGCTGCGGTCGGCGATGGGCGAAGCGGCCAGGCGCCGGGTGCTCACCAGGTCGTGGCCCGTGCTCGTCGACGAGCTCGTCGACCACTACGCCGCAGTCCTCGGCGCCGAAGCCACCTCCGCCAGGATCGCCGCATGAGCGAGCCAGGCAAGGCGCTTCGGATCGTTCGGCTGGCCAACTATGTCGGCCCGCGCTCCGGGGGGATGCGAACCGCGCTGCGGGAGCTTGGCGCCGGGTACCTCGCGGCCGGGCACGAGCCGGTGCTCGTCATACCGGGCCGGCGCCGCGGCGACGAGCAGACCGCGCAGGGCCGGGTGATCACCCGGTACGGGCCGATCGTGCCCTTTACCGGCGGCTACCGCGCCCTGCTGTCCCGGCGGCGGATCGCGGCACTGCTCGCCGAGCTGCGGCCGGACCGGCTCGAGGTGTCCGACCGGACCACGCTGCGCTGGACCGGCCGGTGGGCTCGCGAGCACGGGGTCCCCGCGGTGATGGTCTCGCACGAGAGCCTGACCGGCCTGTTCAGCCTGCCCGCCGATGTCTCTGGCATGTCCCGGTGGCGCAGCCGGCTGCTCAGCAACACGGCCACCGCGCTGGCCGACGCGCTCAACCGCCGCAGCGTCCGCGACTACCAGCGGATCGTGTGCACCACCCGCTGGGCCGCGGCCGAGTTCGAGCAGATCGGCGCGCCCAACCTGACCCGCCTCCCGCTGGGCGTGGACCTGGATCTGTTCAGCCCGGAGCGGTACAGCGACACGGCAAGGGACGGCTACGCCGCACCGGGGCAGACGCTGCTGGTGCACTGCGGGCGGCTGTCGGTGGAAAAGAAACCGCACCGCTCGGTCGCCGCGCTCGCCGGGCTGCGGGCCGCGGGCGTGGACGCCGTGCTCGTGATCGCCGGGGATGGGCCGTTGCGCCCCGGGCTCGAGCACTCGGCACGGCGCCGGTCGCTGCCGGTCCACTTCGCCGGCTTCGTCACCGATCCCAAGCAGCTTGCCACGCTGCTCGCCAGCGCCGATGTGGTCATCGCGCCCGGACCGGTGGAGACGTTCGGGCTGGCCGCCCTCGAGGCCCTCGCCTGCGGGACGCCGGTAGTGGTGAGCGCGGACAGCGCGCTGCCCGAGGTGATCGGACCCGCCGGGGTCGCCGTGCGCGGCGAGGCCTTCGCAGAAGGCGTCCGCGCGGTGCTCGGGACAGACACCTCGGCCAGGCGCGCGGCGGCGCGGGCGCGCGCGGAGGAGTTCGGCTGGCCCGCCTCCGTCGCCGCCTTCCTGGCCGTTCACGAAGAGCTGTCTAGTCCGGGGGGACGCCCCCCCAAACCCCCCGCACCCACACACATCTTCTCGGGCAGGTAAAAGCATGACACGGATTGTGACTCTCGGTGACTCGATCAGCATCGGCATGGGCGACCCCGCGCCCGGCGGCGGCTGGCGCGGCTTCGCGCACCACCTTGCCTCCGGGATGCCCGACCCGGAACTGTACAACCTCGCGCAGATAGGCGCGCAGGCCAAGCATGTGGAGCGCGACCAGCTTCCGGTGGCGCTCGACCTGCGGCCGGATATCGCCACCCTCGTCGTCGGCATCAACGACACGCTGCGGGCCGGCTTCAACCCGGTCCGGACCGGGCAGTCTGCCGCCAGGACGGTGGCGGCGCTGCGGGCCAGCGGCGCGACCGTGCTGACCATGCGTGTGCCGGATCCCGCCAGGATGTTCGGGCTGCCGGACGGGCTCGCCAGGCCGCTGTCGCGGCGAATGCGCGCCGTGAACGCGGAACTTGACAACGTGGCGGCCCATTTCGGCACGCTGCAATGGGACGCGGCGGGCGACCCGGAGACCTACGACCGCCGCAACTGGTCGGTTGACCGTTTGCACCCCAACGAGCGCGGCCACCGCCTGATCGCCTGCCGGTTCTGGGACTGCCTGGCCGCGTCGGGGCACGAGCTTGCCACCAGGCCTGATGCGGAGCCGACTAGCCCGCCGCCCACTCGCCGCGACGACGCGTTCTGGATGGCCACCAAGGGCACCAAGTGGTTCCTGCGCCGCTCTATCGACCTCATCCCCTACCTGTTTTTCATGGCGGCGCGGGAGTGGCTCGCCCCGCCCAAGGAATGGATGCCAGCGGCCGAGCCCGAGTGGCTGCTCGCGCTGGGCGGCGCGGCAGAGGCCGAGGCGATAGCCGAGTTAGACTAACCCGGCGGTTAGCCAAGAAGTCTTTGCAAAGAAGTCTTTGCAAAGAGACCTTTGCAAAGGTATCTTTGCGGTCATGGACGATGTTGAGGGACGGCCGGCTGACGAGCACGCGCGGTCGATTACCCGGCTGGCCGACGCGCGGGCGCTGCGGGCGTACGCCCATCCGGTCCGGATGGCGCTCATCGGGCTGCTGCGCAGCGAGGGTCAGAAGACCGCCACCCAGGCGGCGGAACTGCTCGGCGAATCATCCGGCACGTGCTCGTTCCACCTGCGCCAGCTCGCCAAGTACGGCCTGGTCGAAGAGGCCGAAGGCGGCACCGGGCGGGACAAGCCGTGGCGGGCGACCGCGCAGCGCACTCGTTTTCCTTCGAGCTCCGACGATCCGGAGGTCGCGGCCGCGGGCGGCCAGGTCAACGCCGTGTTCGCGGAGCAGTACGTCGCCCGCCTCATGCGCTGGCTTGACCGCAGGCCGCAGGAGCCCGTGTCGTGGCGGGAGGCCGCCGTGTTCGGCGACCGGATCCTCTACGTCACCGCCGACGAGCTCGCCGAGCTGGGCGCGCGGATAGACACGCTGCTGGACGGGTACCTGGACCGGCTGGTCAAGCCGGAGCTGCGGCCAGAGGGCGCCCGCCGGGTCACGTACCTGCATTCGGCCTTCCCCGACGAGCCGAGGATTCCGTGAGCCCCGCCCCCGGGGCCGCCACCGCGGCCGCGCGCGACCGGCGGCCGAGGGCGTTGCGGGTTACCGTGCCGCCGCTGCTGCGCGACATGGTGTTCCGGCGATACTGGGGCGCGTCGACCATCTCGCTGTTCGGCGACCAGGTCTCGTCCATCGCGGTGCCGCTCGCGGCGGTGCTCGCGCTGCACGCGAACGCCGCGGCGATGGGGCTGCTGACGGCGCTGGAGTGGCTGCCGAGCCTGCTGTTCGGGATGCACGCGGGCGCTTGGGCGGACCGCCGCGGCAAGCGGCGGCAGACAATGATCGCCGCCGACCTCGGCCGGGCGGCGCTGATGGCCACGATCCCGGTCTGCTACGCGCTGCACGTGCTGACGCTGGCGCTGATGTTCGCCGTGACGTTCGCCGCGGGCACCTTGTCGATCCTGTTCAACGTGTCGGACAGCACGCTGTTCGTGTCGATCGTCGCCCCGGATGACTACGTCGACGGGCAATCGCTGCTCAACGGCAGCCGGGCGCTGTCCTACGTGGCCGGACCGTCCGCGGGCGGGTTGCTCGCCCAGGCCCTCACCGCCCCGTTCGCGATCGCGGCCGACGCTTTGTCCTTCCTCGGCTCGGCGTTCTTCCTCGGCCGGATCCGCCCGGCCGAGCCGCCGGCCGACCGCACGCCAGGCAGCGTCACCATCGGCCTGCGGTTCATCGCCCGCTCCCCCATCGTCCGTGCGTCGCTGGTCGCGGTGGCGATCGTCAACCTGTTCGACCTGATGTTCCTGGCGCTGTTCATGCTGTACGCGGTGCGAGAGCTGCACGTACGGCCCGGCGTGCTCGGCCTGGTCCTGGGGGCAGGCGCCATAGGCGGGGTGCTCGGGTCGGTGCTCACCAAGCGGATCGCGGCGCGCGTCGGTGTCGGGAAAGCCTACGTGGCGGGGTGCCTGGTGTTCACCGCGCCGCTGGCCCTGGTGCCGCTCGCGCCCGTCCACGGCGGCGCGCTCGTCCTCGTGATGCTATTCGCCGCGGAATTCCTGAGCGGCTTCGGCGTAATGCTGCTGGATATCAGCATCGGCGCGATTTTCGCGGTCGTCATTCCCGACACGATGCGGGCCCGCGTCAGCGGTGCCTTCCAAGCGATCAATTATGGCACCCGCCCCGTCGGGGCACTGCTCGGCGGGCTGCTCGGCACGACACTGGGCCTGCGGCCGGCCCTGTGGATCGCCGTGGCGGGCGCCGTGACCGGCGCCCTGCTGCTGCTGCCGTCACCGCTGCCAGGCTTCCGGATGCCCGACACGGCAGCCGACACCGCGAGCTGAAAAGCGCCCGGAGGCGCGCGGGAAAACAGAGAGCGGGCCGCCGACTGATGACCGGAAAGCGATGAACACATACGATTTCATCGCAATGAATACAGCGGCCGAGCGGCACCGTGGTCTGATTCCGCCGTTGCTGCGGGACGGGGTGTTCCGGCGCTACTGGGGCGCCTCGACGGTGTCGGTGTTCGGCGACCAGATCTCGTCGGTCGCGGTGCCGCTGACCGCCGTCCTCGTGCTGCACGCGGGCCCGCTCGCGATGGGCTACCTGACCGCGGCGCAATGGCTGCCTAGCCTGCTTTTCGCGCTGCCCGCCGGGGCGTGGGCGGACCGGCGCGGCCAGCGCAGGCACACGATGATCGTCGCCGACGTCGGCCGGGCGGTGGTCCTTTCAACCATTCCCGTGTGCTACGCGCTGCACGTCCTGACGCTGGCCCAGATGTACCTAGCAACGTTCACGGCGGGCACGCTGTCGGTGCTGTTCGCCGTGTCCGACGGGACGCTGTTCGTGTCGATCGTGCCGCCCGAGCGCTACGTGGACGGGCAGTCGCTGATCTACGGCAGCCGGTCGCTGTCGTTCATGGGCGGCCCGTCCGTCGGCGGCCTGCTCGTCGAGGCGCTGACCGCGCCGTACGCGATCGTCGCCGACGCGCTGTCGTTCCTCGGCTCGGCCTTCCAGCTCGCCTCGATCCACCCGGCGGAACCGCCGTCATCAGAAGGCGAGGGCGGGATGACCGCGGGGCTGCGGTTCATCGCGCGTTCGCCGATCGTCCGCGCGTCGCTAACCGGCGTCGCGGTGGTCAACTTCTTCTACCTCATGTTCAACGCCCTGTTCATGCTGTACGCGGTGCGTCAGTTGCGCGTCCGGCCCGGTGTGGTCGGCGTGGTCCTCGGCGCGGGCGCCGTCGGCGGAATGCTGGCCTCGGTGCTGTGCAAACGGCTCACGTCGCGGTTCGGCGCGGGCCTCGTCTATGTGGCGGGCTGCCTCGCGTTCACCGCGCCGCTCGCGCTCGTCCCGTTCGCGTCGCGAGCGCACGGCGCGGCCGTGCTGGCGATGCTGATCGCCGCCATGTTCGGCAGCGGCTTCGGGGTCATGCTCCTCGACATCAGCATCGGCGCGATCTTCGCCGTGGTGATCCCCGACACGATGCGGTCCCGGGTATCCGGAGCCTTTCAGGCGATCAACTTCGGCGCCAGGCCGCCAGGCGCGCTGCTCGGCGGACTGCTCGGCAGCATGCTTGGCCTGCGGCAGACACTGTGGATCGCGGTCGCCGGCGGGGTATTCGGCGCGCTGCTGCTGCTGCCGTCACCGCTGCTACGGTTCCGGCTGCCCGCCTGATTCGTCCAGAATAGGCGGATGCGAACGATCGCCCTCGAAGAGCACTTCTGGACACCGGATCTCGCCGCGCCGCCCGGCACCGGGATCCTCGCGCGCGCCAACGGGCGGGAGATTGACCTGGCGCTTCGCGACCTAGACAAGGGGCGGCTGGCCGGCATGGACGCCGCGGGAATCGACGTGCAGGTGATCTCGCACGTGCAGCCCGCCGCGCAGGGTCTGCCCGGCGCGGAGGGGCTCGCGGCCGCCCGGCGGGCCAACGACTACCTCGCGGCCGCGGTGGTGCGGCACCCGGACCGGTTCGCCGGTTTCGCGACGCTGCCGACCGCCTCCCCGGCCGCCGCGGCCGCCGAACTCGAGCGCTCGGTCGGCGACCTGGGCTTCGCCGGCGGGCTGATCAACAGCACGCTGGGCACCGACGGCGCGTTCCTCGACGACCCGCGGTTCGAGGTGCTGCTTGACCGGTTCGAAACGCTCGACGTGCCGCTGTACCTGCACCCGGCGCCGGCGCCCGCGGCCGTCCGCGAGGTCCTTTTCGGCGGGCTGCCGCCGGCCGTCGGCGGGGCGCTGGCCACCAACGCGTGGGGCTGGCACGCGGAGGCCGGGCTGCACGCGCTGCGCATGGTCGTCTCCGGCGTGTTCGACCGGCACCCCCGGCTGCGCCTGATCATCGGCCACGCCGGCGAGATGATCCCGTTCATGCTGGCGCGCGTCGACCAGGTGCTGCCGCCCTCGGTGACCGGCCTTTCCGCGCCGCCGTCCGCCTACTTCCTGCGGCACGTGTGGGTGACGACCAGCGGGATGTTCAGCCTGCCACCGGTGCTGTGCGCCATCGCGGTGCTGGGGGTGGACCGGGTGCTATTCAGCGTGGACCACCCGTTCGGAGCGAACACGGACGGCCGGGCCATGCTCGACGCCCTGCCACTGAGCCGGCCCGACAAAACCAAGATCGCCGGCCTCAACGCTGAACAGTTGCTCCGGCTGTCGTGAGTGGGTCAGAACCGTGACCTGCGCAACTCTTGACGTAAACCTATAAATCTAGATTTTATAGCCCCCTACGCATACGGTGTCCTATCACGAAGGCTGGGGGGAGAACCTCATGCAAGAAGCCACGCCGCAAGTGGCTGCATCCGACGATGACGCCAGGCTGGAGAGCCTCGGCTACCGTCCGCAGCTGAACAGGGTGCTCGGGCTGTTCGCCAACTTCTCCGTCGCGTTCACGTACCTGTCGCCGATGGTTGGCATCTACTCGCTGTTCGTGCTCGGCCTCGGCACGGGCGGGCCCGGCTACGTGTGGCTCACCTGGCTCCCGGTGGCGGGCATGCTGCTTGTCGCCCTCGTCTTCGGCGAACTCGCCAGCCACTACCCCATCGCCGGCGCGCTGTACCAGTACAGCAAGTACAACGTGGGCCGCAGGTACGGCTGGTTCGTCGGCTGGTTCTACGGCATCGCGCTGCTGGTCACGGTCGCGTCGGTGGACACCGGCGTGGTCGCCTACGCCTGCGCCCTGCTGCGGAACTGGTTCGGCTGGAACCTCAACCCGACCAGCCATGTGGTGATCCTCGTGATCACGCTGGTGCTGCTCGCCATCCAGTCGACGCTGAACAGCATCGGCGCCAGGGTCATGGGCCGGGTCGCTCAGTTCGGCGTGTACGTCGAGATCGTCGGCACCGTAGGCATCGCGATCATCCTCGCGATCCACGGGTTCCACCACGGCCTCGGGTACTTGTTCACCACCCAGGGCGTGCAGCACGCGGCGACCAACCCGCTCGGCCTGAACTTCAACGGCAGCTACCTCGGCGCGTTGGTGATCGCGGTGCTCGCCCCTGTTTACATCTTCTACGGCTTCGAGTCCGCCGGCGACATCTCCGAGGAGACTAAGGACGCGGGCCGCCAGGTGCCGCGCGCCATGCGGTACGCGCTGATCTGGGGCGGCCTCGCGTCGTTCATCCTCACCGCGGCGCTGATCCTCGCGATCCCGTCCACCAAGGGCGGGTTCACGAGCAGCGCGAGCCTGACCGGCGGCGTGCCCTACATCCTCGGCCAGCTTCCCAGCGGCCTGCAGGACTTCCTGCTGCTGCTGATCATCTTCGCGTTCTTCTCCTGCGGCACGTCCGTCCAGGGCGCGGGCAGCCGGCTCGCCTTCTCCTACGCCCGCGACGGCGCGCTGCCCGGCTCCGGCTGGATCTCCCGGGTGAGCCCGAGGTTCAAGACCCCGGTCAACGCGCTGCTCGGCGGCGCGCTGGTGACCGTGCTGTTCGTGCTGCTCGAGTTCGCCTCGCCCTCGCACAACGTGAAGATCTTGTTCATCACCTATCCGGCGAACACGAACGTGCTGGTCTCGCTGATCTCGTTCGGCGTCAGCGGCATCTACCTGTCGTTCCTTCTGACGGTGATCGGCGCGATGGTGGCGCGGGCGAAGGGCTGGATCCCCGCAGGCAAGTTCAAGCTCGGCAAGTGGGCCTGGCCGGTGCTGATCGTCGCCGCGCTGTACCTGCTCGTCATGCTGATCAACGTCATCCTGCCTACCGGGCTGAGCAGCCCGCGCGGCTACTTCAACCTGGACTGGATCACGCTGCTCGTCATGTTCGTGGTCGCCGTGGTCGGAGTGATCCTGTTCCTGCTCGCGCATCGCGGCAAAGCACTCGCCGCGCACCTGCGCGACGACGAGGAGACTCCGGCCGCCCTCACCCACCACAAGCAATAAAGACAGAGTCATCCAGAACGGAGGGGGCCGTCTCTCCCCCGGCAGCCGCTGAGGGTGGACCCCGGGCGCGATATCGCCCGGGGTCCACCCTCAGTACAGCACCGGCGCTTGTCGTTGGGGACGTTAAGGTCTGGGGTCTCCGGGCGGGTTGTGCTGGCGGGTCGGGCGGGTAGCCGCTTGGCGCCGTCCCCGGGTGGCGGCGATGCCCTTGGTCGGTGGTGCGGCGCACCCTCAAGAGACCCTTCCCCTTTACCTTCTATAACTGCCGTTGCAGTATTTGGCATCGGGCCCCCGCGAAGCGGGGTGCCGGGGGTGGGGCTAGAGGTGGTTTTGTGCCTTTTGGCCGTTCTGATGGCGAAGCTGAAGATCATGAGGAAACCTTCAGCGAACCGGTAGCGCCGACTGATAATCCCTTCGGGCTCTGCCAAGGTTGGCGGCCGATCCTCATGGTGTAACAGCCGAGAAGCCGCAACAGAACTCGGGGTGTCAGGACCAATGAGCGAGCCATTCGCACAGTACCCGTACGGAAACTATCCAGTGCCAGAACCGCCGCACCGGCGACGGCGCGCCCGGCACGCCCTCGGATTGACCGCGACGGCGGTCCTCGCCCTGGCCGTTGGCGCTGGCACCGGCGTCGCCCTGTCACACGGCAGCTCGCCATCCGGGAACGCGGCCGCGGCGTCGAAGACCGAGCTGAGCACCTCCCAGATCGCCAGCCGGGTCGACCCTGGCCTGGTCGACGTGACCTCGACGCTCGGCTACCAGCAGGCCACCGCCATGGGCACCGGCATCGTCTTGACGTCCAACGGCGAGGTGCTGACCAACAACCACGTGATCAACGGGGCCACGTCGGTGAGCGTCACCGACATCGGGAACGGCAAGACGTACAAGGCGACCGTGGTCGGTTATGACGAGAGCCGGGACATCGCCGTGCTGCAGCTGTCCGGCGCTTCCGGGCTGACGACGGCGACGACCGGCGACTCGAATACCGTTCAGGTCGGCGACAGCGTCGTGGCGCTTGGCAACGCCGGCGGGGTCGGCGGCACGCCATCGGTCGCGCCCGGCTCGGTGACCGCACTGGATCAGTCGATCACCGCATCCGATGAGAGCTCGGGGTCGTCGGAGCAGCTCAGCGGGCTGATCGAGACTAACGCGAACATCCAGGCCGGTGACTCGGGCGGCCCCCTGGTCAACAGTCACGGCCAGGTGATCGCCATGGACACGGCGGCCTCGACCAACTACCAGTTCAGCAATCCGACCGGCGGTGACGGCAACGGGAACGGGTTCGGGTTCGGGTTCGGCGGCAACGGGTCGTCGGGCAACGGTTCCTCGGGCAATGGTTCCTCGGGCAACGGCTCTTCAGGCACCGGGTCGTCGGACAACGGGCAGAGCGAGACCCAGGGCTTCGCCATCCCGATCGACACCGCGCTGTCCATCGCGAAGCAGATCGACGCGGGGCAGGCCTCCTCGGCCGTGCACATCGGCGAGACCGCCTTCCTCGGCCTGTCGATCGCGAGCTCCTCGGACCAGTCCTCCGGGGTGCTGCTCGCGGGCACGGTGCAGGGCACGCCAGCCGCGAGCGCCGGGCTGACCCAGGATGACACGGTCACCTCGCTCAACGGCCAGGCGGTCAACTCGGGCACCGACGTCGAGCACATCCTCATCGGTTTCCACCCGGGCCAGAAGATCAGCATCGGCTGGACCGACGCCTCCGGCCAGTCGCACACCACCACGGTGACGCTGGCGAGCGGCCCGGCCGCCTAAAGCCCGCCGCGCACGGGGTGAATGGCCCGTTCAGCTGGTAATAGCAAGGTGAACGGGCCATTCATCTGCCTGGGGACCTGGCTGGAGGGCTGGCTGGAGGGCTGGCTGGGGGGATCTGGCTGAGGGGATCCGGCTGGGGGGATCCGGCTGGGGGATCTGGCTGGGGGCGGTATGCGATGATCGTGGCACGGGTCGACGAGGTCCCGGTCAAGGAACTCGACGACCTGTGGAAGGCGCGGATGGGCTCGGTTGCTTCTGTTCACATTTATCCGCTGAAGGGCTGCCGGGCGATCGACCTCGGCGAGTCCTTGGTCGAGCCGTGGGGACTCGCCGGCGACCGCCGCTGGCTGCTCGTCGACTCGGACTACCGGTTCTTCAGCCAACGCGAGCACGCGTCGATGGCGCGCCTTGTGGTCACGTACGGCCAGGGTGACGGCATCACCGTGACCTCGGACGGCTTCGCGCCGCTGTGGGTCGCCACGCCGGGCCCGGCCGCGGAGATGCTCAAGGTGTCCGTCTGGCGATCCACCGTGCTGGCGGCCGCCGCCGGGCCGTCGGCTGACGCCTGGTTCTCCGCGTACCTGGGCGAGCCCGCCCGGCTTGTGTACCTGGACGACCCGACGCGGCGTGCGGTCGACCCGGAATTCGGCGAGACCGGCGACGTGGTGAACTTCGCCGACGGGTACCCGCTGCTCGCCACGAACACCGGCTCGCTTGACCAGCTCGGGGACTGGCTGGAGGCCGCCGGGGAACGGCGGGTGCCGATGAACCGGTTCCGGCCCAACGTGGTCCTCACGGGTTTGGTGCCGTGGGCGGAAGACGGCTGGCGTCGCATCCGGATCGGCTCGGTGTCCTTCCGTGTCGCCAAGCCCTGCGGCCGGTGCATCGTCACCACGACCGACCAGGTCACCGGTCAGCGCGGCACGCAGCCGCTGAAGATGCTCGGCGCCCGCCGCAGGTTCGGCCAGTCGCTGGTCTTCGGGCAGAACCTCATCCCCGACTCCCCCGGGCGTATCCGGGTCGGCGACCCCGTGGAGATCACCGAGCGGATACATTCCTGAAATGCGCCGGGCGACCCGCTTTATTTCGGAGAAACATTACCGGGCAAAGACTTAACACACGGTCCCTTGCTGTCCCGCTAATGCACTGGTGACAATCTATTACGGGAGCGATGCTGCCCCCAGATTGCCCCCTCGGAGAAAGGGACCGGCAGATGGCCGTCGCTCAACTAAAGGCTGCGCAGGCTAAGTCTAGCCTGCGGACAGGCACGCTCGGGTTCCCGGCCATGCTCGGTCAGGGAATAGCGCTTATCTCACCAACGATGACCGCCGTGCTCATCATTCCGCTAGCGTTTTCCAACGCGGGTGAGGGCACCTGGCTGGCGTATCTATTCGGCACGGTGATGCTGCTTTTCGTCGTCCTTTGCCTCAACCAGTTCGCCAAGCGCTCCGCCGCGCCAGGCGCGATGTACACCTACACGGCACGCGGCCTTGGCCCGGCTACCGGCGTGCTCTCCGGGTGGGCGCTGCTGTGGTGTTACCTGTTCATCGGGACGGCGGGGCTGACCGGGT
Source organism: Trebonia sp. (assembly GCA_035571275.1). Lineage (GTDB taxonomy): Bacteria > Actinomycetota > Actinomycetes > Streptosporangiales > Streptosporangiaceae > Trebonia. Next base: position 3,484 of record DATMKQ010000386.1, on the reverse strand, counting down.
TCGCCATCTTCTTCCAGCAGTTTCTCGATGCCCTCGGGGCGCACACGACCGTGCCGCCTGACGTATTCTTCGCGCTCAGCGCCGCAACGTGCTGGTACATCGCCTACAAGGACATCCGTATCTCGACGCTTGTCACACTGGCACTCGAGGCGATCTCCGTCACTCTCATTCTGGCGCTTGCCGCAGTCGTGCTGTTCTCGCACGGCATCCACATCGACACCGCGCAACTGCAGCTCAAAGGCGTCGGCATACACGGGATGAGCCTCGCGGTCGTCGCGTGCATCTTCAGCCTGGTTGGCTTCGAAAGCCCCACGGCGCTCGGCAGCGAGGCGAAGAACCCGCTCAGGACCGTGCCGCGCGCGGTCATCTGGTCGCTGCTCCTGACAGGCCTTTTCATGGTGGTCATGGGCTACGTCGAGGTGTACGGCACTCGGCATTACGGCACGCCGCTCAGCTCGATTACCGCGCCGCTTAGCACCCTTTCGCAGATTTACAATGTGACGTTCTTCAAGGCCCCGATCTCGCTCGGCGCGATGATCAGTTTCTTTTCTCTTTCGCTGTCCTGCCTGAACGCGGGCGCGCGACTGCTCTACCCGATGGGCGAGCACATGGTATTCCCCAGTCATGTCGGCAAGGTGCATCCCAAGAACGGCACGCCGCACGTCGCGATCACCGTCTACATCGCCATCATGTTTCTGATTCCGACGATTCTCGAGCTTGTCACCAACCCGGTCACGACATTCGGCGACGCGGGCACGCTCGCGGCGTTCGGCTTCCTGCTCGCGTACTTCCTCATCACGATCGCGGCGCCCGTTTACCTGCGGCGCCGGGGCGAGATACGAGCCCGCAACGTGGTGATCGCGGTGATCGCCTGCCTGTGCCTGCTGGTCCCGACCATCGGCAGCTTCTACCCGGTGCCGCCGTTCCCCGTGAACATCTTCCCGTACATCTTCGCGGCCTACATGGTCGCCGGCGGCGCCTGGCTGTTCATCCTGAGCCGTCGCCGCCGCGGCATCCTCACGGAGATCGAGACCGATCTCGACAGCTCCATCGACGTCCACGAGCAGCGCGCGGTGCCCGTCGCCAACTTAACCAGCGACCGACGCGGCGACGGCCGCGGCCGGAAGGGCACCGAGGCCGGACTCCTTGGTGCCCTTCTGGAAGCCCCCGAACATCACCGACAGCACGATCAGGGCCACAATGATCAGCAGGATCCACAACAGCACGCGGCCGGTGCGCGTCCTCGGGCGGCGGCGGTTTCTCACGCCAGTCTTCTGCCCCCAGAGCGGGAAATATGCCTATCTCGCCCGAAATATCGGCCGCGCCGGTGAATTACGCCGGGCATTTGGGGTAGCGGCGGGGGCGTGGCGCTGGTAACCCGAAGCGGAAGGCTGGCCGGGCGGCTGATCTCGGCGCTGGTAGCGGTCGCCGCCGTGCTGGTGATCGTCGTCGTGCTGTCGGCGGTGCACCTGCTGCCGCAGTTGCGCAACCCGTTTTCTACCACAACAACGGACCGCGGCGGGCCGGCGGTGCTGAAGTCGATCACCACGCTCAGCCGCTACGAGGCGGCCAGCGGCACGTTCCAGGTCGTGGTCGACCTGACCAAGCGGACCTCGTTCATCCCGTCGTTCCTTTCTGGCAGCGACACGCTGTTCATCGGGCAGGGCACCGACATCGCCTACGTTGACTTCTCCCAACTCAAGAGCCCGGAGGTGCGGGTGTCGGCGGACCGTTCCACGGTCAGCGTCACACTTCCGCGAGCCCAGCTAGAGCCCGCCGAACTGAACGTCAGCCAGTCGTACGTGTTCGCCGAGCAGCAGGGCCTGCTGAACCGGATCGGGAACTTCTTCTCCGGAAACCCGAACGGCCAGCAGCAGGTCTACATCCTGGCGCAGCAGAAGATCCAGGCGGCGGCCGCGGCGAGTTCGCTGCTGGTGCAGGCGCAGCGCAACACCCAGGACATGCTGGACAGCATGCTCCGGTCCCTAGGCTTCCGGCGAATCACCGTCACCTTCGCCGCCCAGTGACCCGCCCCGGCGGGCGCGTGAGGTGGCGGGCGCGGGGAGGTGGCGGGCGCGGGGGGTGGCAGAGGCGGGAGTTAACCGGTTTACCGGTTTGCGGGGTTCTGGATAGGCTTGCGCGGTGTCTGGGACGCCTGAGAATGCCGCACCCGAGCCGGAGCGTGGGGGCGGGCCGCCGTTGGCGACGGTGCTGCCGGCGGGCGGGGGCTCTCCCGGGCTCTCGCGGATTACCGTGGCCAGGGAGGTCGCGCCGCTGGTCGGCGGGATCGGTGCCTGCGGATTGGTCACGGCGTTCCTGAATTCCACGGCCAGCCTGTTCCTCGTCGACGCCGTGCGAGCGGCGCCGCTGCTCATCGGACTGTTCTTCGCCGCGCGCGGCGCGGTCTCGATCGTCGTCAGCCTGGCCGCCGGTGCGGTGTCCGACCGGCTGCCCGACCGCCGTCTGCTGCTGGTGATCGGCGGGGTCGGCGGGGCCGTCGGCGGGGTGTGCTTCGCGGAGCTTCGCGACTACGTCGCGGTGCTCGTGACCGGGGCGGTGTTCTTCAGCATCGGGGGGGTGACCTTTAACCAGCTGTTCGCCTATGCCAACGACTACGCGCGGGCACGCGAGCGCCCCGTCACCTCGTTCACCATGGCGGTGCGGTCGGTGTTCTCCGCGTCCTGGGTCATCGGGCCGCCGGTCGGGATCTTCCTGATGACCAGGTTCGGCTTCGGCCCGCTGTACCTAATCGTAGGCGTGCTCTGCCTCGTCACCGCGGCGCTCGGCCTGGGTCTGCGGCGGCTGCCCCCATCGCCTGCGCCCGCCGCACGCGCCGCCCCCCGGTCCGCGGCATTCCTGTCGCTGCCCGGGCGGACCTGGCTGCTGCTCGGCGCGCTTGTCGCCCTGGGCGTCGTCAACCAGATGTACAACATCGACATCGCGCTGTACGTCACGAAAACCCTGCACCTGGAGACGCAGCTCGTTGGATGGATCGTGGGGCTCGGCGCGGCCCTGGAGATCCCCATCATGATCGTCGCGGGACGCTTCGCCGACCGTTTCGGCAAGCTTCGCGTCGTCGTCGCCTCGGCGGCCGGCGCCGTCGTGTTCTTCTGCCTGCTCCCGCTGGCCAGGTCCGTGGCGCCGCTGCTCGCGCTGCAACTGCTTAACGCGGCATGGACGGCGGTGGCGCTGAGCATCCCGATGGTGATGATCCAGGAGGAGGCGCCCGGCGGGGCCGGCGCCGGGGCCGCGCTGTACAGCACCACGTTCATGTCGGCGTCGCTGCTCGCCGGCGCCGTCACCGGGGTGACGGCCACGGCCATCGGCTACGGCAACGTGTTCTGGGTGTGCGCGGGGCTGTCCGTGTTCGCCACGGGCTTGCTGGTCGCACGGGCCATTCGGGGCACCGGACGGCAGGGAGATTGTCGGGGACCGTTCGGATTAATAAAAAGGGTTTCACCCGGCGGGGGTGGGGCGGGCGATG
>DATMKQ010000385.1:0-2520 GCA_035571275.1 Trebonia sp. | reverse complement strand
GTCGGTGTCGGGGTGGTCGGGGTGGGGGTAGGCGTCGGGGTTGGCTGCGTCCCGCTGCCGTTGGCGAGCACGACGATCGACTGCGCCGGCACGCTCACCGACGATCCGGAGAAGCTGCTGGTGGCGACCGTCGGGTTGGCCGCGGAGTAGGTGTACTCGGTCTCGCTGGTGCTCGTGATGCCCAGGCTGGACGTGGGGATCGTGTACGCGTTGGACGGATCCGCGTTGATCAGCATCACCGAGTAGCCGCCGCCGGACTGCTTGGAGTAGTAGGCGTAGATGTTCGGCGTGGACACGAGCAGGGTGCCGACCGTGGCGCCCTTGATCGCCAGCTTGGAGGCCAGCAGGTACCCGTAGTACGGCGGGTACGGGGTGTCGATGGCGGGCTCGCCGCTGGTGGCGGAGGAGAACATGCCGAAGTCGCCGGTCGGGGTGCCGTAGTTCTGCACGTCCCACCAGTCGACCGACTGCGCGCCGAAGGACAGCCACTCCATCGAGTTGGCGGCGGCGAACAGCGCGCCGACGGGCTCTTCGTTCCAGGTGTTCGCGGTCTGCGACATGTTGGTCTCGCCGACCACGAAGTAGGCGCTCGGGTCGTACGTGGACAGCGCGAGGTGGACTTCCGCCGCCGCGGCCGGGATGTTGTCGACCAGCGACATGATCGACTGCGTGGTCTCTGTTGGCGTCCCGTTGATCGGGTACCAGTGCACGTCGGCGCAATTGATGTCGGCGGCGTCAGCGGACAGGATCGTGTCGTTCCACTGCTGGTAGTTGGTGACGCCGGAGCCGGGGGCGAGGTTCCCGTCCATGGCGTAGTCGTAGCAGATCTGCGCGTTGGGGTTCACGGCCTTCATGGCCTGCATGTAGGTGAGGCCGTTGGTCGCGTACGACGTCGCGGTGTGCGGGTTCGTGTGGTCGTCGGTCTCCCACGAGCCGTACTCCTCGTTGCCGATCTCCCACAGCGAGACGCCTTCGCCTGACGTTTGCGACTGGGTGACCCAGGAGGCCGCGTCGGCCGGGGTGTCGGACCCGTAGTTGACCGTGACGAACTTCTGGCCGTTGGTGATCGCGTCAGCCTGGGTCGAGTACTGGGCGAAGTCGACCGGGTCGGTGGTGCCCTGGTAAGAGTTGGACTGCCACAGGTACCCGTCGGCGTAGGAGCCGCCGGGATACCGGAGCAGGCCAGTGCTGGCCGCCGACAGGCTGCTGGCGATCGCCGGGTCGGTGAAGTTGGTGTCCCAGGAGGCCGTGTTCACGCCGAGCGGGTCAAGCGAGCCGGTCAGCGCGGCGCTGCCTGTCCCCTCGCTTGGGCCAACGCACGAGACGGTCGGGACCGGGTTCGACGTGCCGTTGTAGTCGCCGTCGAAGCCGAACGTCTGGGACTCGCCTGGGGTCAGCACGGCGTTGTAGGTCCCGCCGGGCGTCGCGGTCACGCTCGTCCCCGTCTGGGTCACGGTCGAGCTGTACGGCGAGCCGGCGACGATCGTCTGGCCCGCGGTGAACGTCCAGCTCACTGTCCAGGTCTGGATGGTAAAGGCCGCGTTGTTCGTGACCGTGATCGTCGCGCCGAAATCGGGCGGGCTGTTGGACGGCGTCTGCCACCCGATCGTGTAAGTTGCAGCGCACGCCGCTCCTGTGTCGGCGGGCGCGGGAGGCGCGGTGACCACGACCGCCGCGACGGCGGCCCCGGCGGTGAGCACGAAAGCCATGGTGATGGCACGGATACGCTTCAACGGTCTGGACATGCGGGCTCCTGCGTGGGCTGCGGGCCGACCCTCGGCCTAACGGCTGCTTTACCGGTTAAGCAGCCGTTATGGTACGCCTGCGGGTATCCAAGTCAACCGTCTGCCCGGATGCGCTCCCCTAGATCGTTGATCGGGAAATGCGGGCAGTTCAGATGTGGTCGTAGGCGATCAGGGATCGCTTGACGGGGGCGCCGATGAGCCAGTTGTGCCAGATGCAGGCGTTGAGGGCGAGGAGGCGCGGGATGATGCGGGCCCAGAGTCCTGCGTGGATGCGGCCGCCGTGGCGTTCGAGGCCGAGCTGGTTCTTCAGGGTCCAGATGACGGCCTCGACCCGCTGGCGGAGCCAGTTCGGGAACGGGCGCTGCTGCTTCTCGTAAGCAGGACCTGCGCCACGGCCAGGCAGGCCAGCTCGGCGTCGGTGACTTCCGGCGGCCTTCCCGGCCCGCGGCGGCCTGGCCCGCGAAACGGGATGATCCGGTCCGTCAGTTCCACGTAGGGTGCGGTCAGGAGGGTGTCCAGGTCGGCGATCATGACGGGCTCCGGGGTCCGGATGTGTAGCTTGCTCGTGCGCAGCGGCCGCCCTTGTTCGCGGCGGGCGGCGGCGCCCGCGATCCGGCAAAGCCGGTGTCCGCCTGTTCTGGCCGCGCCGGGCTGGTGCCGGCGACGTGGCGGCGGGACTGCCGCCGGTGCGGGTCAGCGTTCGTTGCCCGCCCTGAGCCAGGCGATGTAGCCGGCGGCTGCGCGGACGGTGTCGTACTCCGGCTCGAACCCGGTG
>DATMKQ010000384.1:0-2843 GCA_035571275.1 Trebonia sp. | reverse complement strand
CACCGGGTTCGGGCTGGTCCGGCTCCTGCCTGTCGCGCTGTTGCTGCTGGCGGTGGCGGGCTGGGCGGACGTGGTCTCGGCGGTGCTGCGGAACACGATCATCCAGTTCTCCGGGCCGGACTCGCTGCGCGGGCGGCTGATGGGCGTGCAGATGGCGGTGGTGGCGGGTGGTCCGCGGCTGGGCGACCTGGAGGCGGGGGTGGTCGCGACGGCGTTCGGCGACACGTTCGCGGTCGTGTCCGGCGGAGTCGCGTGCATCGCCGGGGCGCTGGCGGTGGCACGGCTGCTCCCGGCGTTCCGGCACCAGCGCACGGACGAGACGCGTTCCGGGTTCTCGGTCGACCTGCGCGCCGCCGCCGACACCGCCGCGGCGGAGGCCGACGGCGTTGACCTCACATAGCCGGCGGGGCGGAGGGGGCGGCCGTTAGGGTGGCCAGGTCGTCGTCGGTGAAGGTGAGGCCGAAGACTTCCGTGAGGGCGGCGGCGAATTCCTCATCGGTCAGCGTGCGGCGGTCCTTGACGTAGCCGGGGGCCGTGACGGTATACCCCCGGCCGACTATCGAGTGGATCGCGCCTGCCACGCGGCGGACGAGGATCGGCTGCCAGGTGAACCACGAGTCGGGGTAGGTGGACGTGTAGTGGTTGGACATCACCACGTCCGCCGGGTACACGCGCTGGTCCTCGACGCGGTAGAGCGTGACCCAGTCGGCGCCCTGGAGTTCGCGCAGCTTCCAGGTGCCGTCGGCCTCGCCGGTAACCACCTCGTACACCCAGCCGTCTGCCTCCTGCGGGCCGGCGCGCCACGCCAGCGGAACCGGAGGCGAGGAGCCGAATCCGACGTCGGCCAGCCAGTCCTGCGACCCGGCACCGACCCGCAGCGTCAGGTGGGTCCGCGGGCGCATCGGCTCGCCGTCGGGGACGACCCGGGCGAGCAGCCTGTCCACGGTAAACCCTAGCCGTTCGAGCGCCGCGGCGAAAAGCTGCCCGTGCTCGTAGCAGTAGCCGCCGCGCCTGGCGTAGATGAGCTTGTCCTGGATGGACTCCAGGTCCGCGTTGACGCCGCGGCCGAGCATGATGTCGAGGTTCTCGAACGGGATCGCCGCCAGGTGCGCCCGGTGCAGCTCGGCAAGCAGCGCTTGTGACGGCTCAGACGTGCCGGACGCCGGGCCGGTGTAGCCGATCCTGGCGAGATAGGCGTCCAGGTCGAGCTTGCCGACGGACCAGTCGTCAGTCATCCGCTGGCGGCGGCGTCGAGGAGACCATCTTGGCGATCAGCGCGCCCGCCACCACACCCCCGGCGATCGCGCCGAGCGCGGTCAGCTTGCCGGGCAGCGACGGGCCGATCTTGTACTTGCCGGGTCCCGCCGCGGCGAGCGTCAACGCGAGCGTGGCATAGGCGACGGGAAGCTCGACTCCGCCGCGGACCGCCATCAGCCCACCCTGGCGGTTGTGCGCGGCGGCGACGCTCATCGCCCCGGCGACCGCCAGCGGGCCCGCGGGGCTAGCGATCCCGGTGACTGTAAGCAGCCCGCCGGTGATCTCGGTCGCCGCCGCCGCGGTGGCCATCTGCTTGCCGGGCGCGAGGCCGTTCTTCTCGAACAGCGCGCCTGCGCCCTCCAGGCCCGGCCCGTGGAACTTGCCCAACAGCTTCTGCGAGGCGTGGATGAACATGTACCCGCCGAGCAGAAGCCTGGCGCCGAACAGGGCCGCGTCGCGCATGTTGTCCTCCGTCACCGGTGCCGCTTGATACCCAGGGCTATATATACCGTAGTGCGGAGGTAGCCCATGGCGAGGATCCGCTGCGCGGGTGGCTAGGCTTACCCCCAAGCGTTCTTCCTCTACATTTCGGGACGGTCGATGAGCGAATCCACCGCCGGCGCCTGGGTGCTCGACCCGGCCGGCTCCTCGGTTGAGTTCGGTGGTAAGGCGTTCTGGGGCATGGTGCCGGTACGCGGCAAGTTCGGCACGTTGAGCGGCCAGGGCACGGTAGGCGAAGACGGGTCGGTAAGCGGGCAGCTTGTCATCGACGCCGCCTCACTGGACACCAAGAACAACAAGCGGGACACCCACCTGCGGTCGGCCGACTTCTTCAACGTCGAGAAGTACCCGACGATCACGGTGACCGTGGATTCGGCTGTCTTGGACGGGTCGAACCTGAAATGCACCGGGACCATGGAGGCGGCGGGCAAGAGCGTGCCGATCTCGTTCACCGCGACTGTTGAGTCCACCGGCGCGGACGCGGTCGTGCTGAAAGCGGTGCTGCCGATGGCGCGCAGCACGTTCGGGATGACGTGGCAGCAACTCCCCGGCATGGTCAAGGACGCCGCGCAAGGCACGGTCACGGCCAGGTTCGTCCGGCCGTAGGTTCCGGGGTTAGGCGGGGAGCTCGCCCAGGGTCACCCTGACCGTGGCGGTGCTGCCGTTGGCCCTGGTGACGTTCACCGAGGCCTGCTGACCTGGCTGGAGGCCAGCGAGCACGGCCGCCAGCGTCTCGCTGTCGGGCGTCGGCGTCCCGTTGACCGCGGTGATGACGTCACCCGGCCGCAGGCCCGCCCTGGCGGCGGCGCCGTCGGTCGTCACCGCGACGATGGCCACGCCAGCGGGCTGGCCGCTTGGCCCGGTAACCGTCTCCGCCTCTACGCCCAGCGCCGCGCGGTGCGAGTCGGTCACCCGGCCGCTCTTGATGATCTGCCCGGCGATGTCAGTGACGATGTTGGAGGGGATGGCGAACCCGATCCCGGCCGCGGCGCCGCCCAGCTGCTGGTCCGTCGCCGCCAGGGTGGGAATCCCCACGACCTGGTCGGCCAGGTCCACGAGGGCACCGCCGCTGTTGCCGGGGTTGA
>DATMKQ010000383.1:0-24668 GCA_035571275.1 Trebonia sp. | reverse complement strand
GAGCCCCGTTACGGAATCGAACCGTAGACCTTCTCCTTACCATGGAGACGCTCTGCCGACTGAGCTAACGGGGCAGCTGCCGGGTACCGGCGTGCCTAGAGAGCATAGCGCAACTTCTCCCATGCCCGCGTTCTCGCTCGCACCTGGCATCCGTAGTGCAGAGTAGTACAATTGACTACATGAGCAGTCCTCTTAGCGTCCGCCTGAGCGACACGACCATTGAACGTCTCGGAACGCACGCGCGGCGCTTGCATCTTCCGCCACGGACTCTCGCACAGCGCTACGTCGAAGAGGGGTTGCGGATGGACGAACATCCGCTTGTCCGCTTCGCCGACGGGCCAGCCGGTCGACGTGCCCGCCTCGTCGGTACCGGAAAGGACGTATGGGAGATAATCGCCACCGTACGGGACAACAACGGAGATGCTGCCGAGGCTGCGCGCTATCTGGAAATTCCGCTCGGCCTCGTCCAGGCGGCGATCACTTATTACGGCGCCTACAAGGCAGAGATCGATGAATGGATCGAGCTCAACGAGCATGAGGTCGCCGAGGCGCATGCGGCCTGGGCTGCCGGGCAGGCAGCTCTTCGACGGTGAAACTCTTGCTGGATAAGATGCTGGCGCCTGACATCGCACGCGAGCTGCGCGCACGAGGGCACGACGTCGAGGCAGTAGCCGGTCACCCTGACCGGGAAGGGCTTTCAGATTCTCAGATAATGGTCGTTGCACGAACCGAGCGCCGAGCCATGGTCACGAACAACTTGCGCGACTACCGTCCCCTGCATAGCGAAGCGATCACTCCAGGCGGCCAGGGACATTTCGGCGTGATATTCATACCAGGCAACTACCGCCGCACTAAGGCCGACACGGGGCGCATCATCGCGGCTCTTGAAGCCAAGCTAACCCTGTACCCCGGCGAAACAGACCTTGCTGACGGCGAGGCCTGGCTATAGGTTCCGCACTCAGGTGAGCTGGCCAGTCTCGTGCAGGTGGTCGAAGATGAGCTGGTCGACGGGAGATACTCGGTCGCGATCGGCGTAGATCAGCCGGATGAGCTCGTCAACCTCGCTGCCAGGGATCAGAGCGACGACGTCGAGCCTTCGCGGATCTCTCGGACGAGGGCCTGGACATCTGTCTCGCCTGGTTCGCGTTTACCGCTCGCGAGGCGTCGGCGTCCTTTGACTGACTACAGTTCCCGCGTGGGCTCGGCGCGCGGGACCCGGGCTCCTAGGGGGGACGGCCGGAACGGGTAGATCAGCATCTTTTGGTAGCCGAGCCGGTACGCGTATGCGAGGAAGAGGTGTAGCTCATTCAGCGCCTCGGACTCCAGCCGACTCGCTAGCCGCAGCAGGTCATCATCGTTAAACGTGCGTATGTGTTGCGTAGATTGGTGCGTGCGTAGCTCGGCTCGCAGTCGGGCCGCGGAGCAATCCTGGTCGATCATCCGCTCAATACGGATCTTATGCATGATCGACACGCGCCAGCCGTCGAGGTCTGCCCTGGCCTTGGCGTCCCGCAGCCCATTCAGCATTTGGTTGTTGTAGTAGACCACCGCGTCCGCGATCCACTGCGGCTTGACCGACGCTGCCCTGACCCTGATATCGCACCAGTTCTGCATGTCGTCGCCCATCCGCTCGTACAGCTGGCTGAATGGGATCGTGAGCAGGCTGGCCAGCGTCCTGGGGAGCAGGTCCCGATCGCGCTCGGGGGGCAATCTCCTGAACCATAGTCCGCCTGGGACGATTACCCCGACATAGGCGGCATGGTCGTGGTGGCTGGCGACGACAATGATCAAACCCACACCGGTGGAGACGACGGCAGTGGATACCGTGATAAAAAGGGCCCAATACCGAGCGCGCGGTCCGAACGGGTGGCCGACCGCCCTGCAACGCAGCCGCAACAATCCGTAAGCTAGTGCGAGTGACAGAATAAATGTACCTACAGCACCAAGCACCGTGCTAACCATGGCTGAGCCCCCTCGCCTTGCGCCTGTGCCCGTACAGGCGGCCGCCTCCCGAGGAATATGGTTGCAGGCAATTAGTAAACTATCTACGCTTTATTTAACTTTTCCGTCAATAAGCGGCATCGGATACCATTCACGACAGTCACAGGGGCCACATCTTGCACAGTACGCCGTCTCCCGCACAGCCCACGAGCCCTTGCCCGTCGGCCGAGCTTGAGATAACATTTTAGTAACGATCCCCTGCCACGTGTTGCCTGGCCCTAGCAACCGAGGGACTTTAGCTATAGCTATACATTTAGTTATAGCTAAGCACACGCCGGAAGCTAACTACCATCCGTCCGGGCGCAAGAGAGTCTGGCCGTTAGCAAAGTGGAGGCACTGATGGGCTTCGGACTTGGCGTTTCGCCAGACCAGCGCGTCGCCGAGGCGCAGATCGACGAAGAGATGCTCGCTCTCGTCACGCGCCTGACGAACGATATCAACTGGTATATGCGTGAACGCGGCCTGACCAGAGCCGACCTCGCGGCCCGTATGGGCGTCTCTCCTGGGCGGGTCAGCCAGATCCTGGGCGGCGGGGAGAACCTCACGCTGCGAACGCTGGCTGCGATGTCCACGGCGCTCGACGCGCGCTTCGACGTAGAACTCACCGCCCTCAAGGGCGAAGACGCCTTCACAAGCCGCAGCGCTGAACCAGGCCCGGCTGTCGGTCACTCCCATCCCGTCTCGCGGGTCCAGGCCCTCGAGAACACGAGGTTCAGCCGATCCTCCCGCCGTTAGCCAACCGCGGCATAGGCCGTAGTCACCTAGCCGGTCACTGGCACGGGCGGCGGCAGCACCACCTCGGGCTGTGTAGACGAGTGCACCGCCGCAAGCGAGCGCAGGGTGGTCACGCTGGCCGCGACCGCGCAGTTGACGATGTGCGTTTCGGGCTGGACGTCGCCTCCCACCGTGACGGTAAAGCGGAACGTCTTGGTCTGACCTACCGCCAGCGTCCCGGCGCAGCAGGCTATGGTGCCGCCCCGCGGGGTGCAGTCGAGGGTAGCGCGGTGACCGTGACCAGGCTCTGGTCACTCGGGGTCGCGAACGACCACGTCGGTGGCGGTGAGCGGACCGTGATTCGTCACGGTGATTGAGTATTCGATGGTCCCGCCCGCAGGCGCCGTTGCCGGGCCCTCTTTGACGACGCTGACGTCGGTCGACGGGGAGCGGGCGACCGTGGTAGCGCACGATTGGTTGTTGGCGACATTCGGGCTGGGAGTGGTCGAGTAGACGGCCGCGCAGTTCCCGATCACGGTGATGGACACGTGGCCGTGCTTGACCCGGATGTTGATGGAGAGATGCGTTCTCTCGCCCGCTGCCAGCGTGCCGACAGTCACGGTGCAGCCGCTCGGCACCGACACGACCCGCACCAGAGCCGGTTGGCCGGGTCCTTGATGACCACGTTCTCGGCGGGATCGGGACCCAGATTGGTCACGGTCAGCGGGTAGACGATCGTGCCACTGGGCCGCACCTGCCGGGACCCGTCTTGGTAATGACCAGATGAGCCGACGGCGGGGCGAGGATGGCGGTTTGCACGCAGCTGGGAGGAACCGCGAGCGGCACTTTGGTCAGACTGCTGGTCGCGACCGCGTAGTTGTGAATCTCCGTTCCCGGCCGGGTGTTCGCGGCGACCTTGGCGGTGACGGTGAAAGTGCTCGTCTCCCCGACGGCTAGGGTGTTGATCAGGCAGGTCATGGTGCTTGCGTCGAGGATGCGGTCACGGGGCACTGAAGTGACCGTCAGAGCCGGGTTCAGCTGATCGGTCACGGTCACGTTGTGAGCTACGTCTGGACCACGGTTGGCGTCGGTCACGGTGTAGGTGGCAGAACCGCTGTCCTTGACCACTTCGACCGAGCTCGCCGACCTCGACGGGCTGCCCACGACCACACCGAGGCCGTCATGCTCAGGCTTGCCGGGTCCGCCGCGTCTGGTGCTGCTCCGGGCACCCCTCCCGGCACCGCGACAGAAGCCCCGGCCGGCGCTAGCAGCGCTCCGACCAGACCCATGGCCAGTCCCACGGCGAGCACCGCCGCCCGCGTCCCGTTCCACTTTCGCATGGCGCGCATATATCGTCCGTTGATTTCAGTGTCTGGAGGTCGCGCACACCCCCGGGCATATAACGCACCGAAACTTAGCAGACGATAAAGGCGATCGCAGGGTGTCGCGCATTTATACGGGCCGAATTCCCGCGCGCTCGCACAAGCCTGGCCGATACGGACGTAGCAGCTTAACCAGAAGAAATGAATAGTTTCCGCCCGACGTCCCTGAGACCACAAACATGCCGCCTGCCAGCCATCTCAGCACTGAGCCCGTGCTATCGTCACTCCGCTAATGGAAAAGTCAGCAGCGCATCACTAGCATCAGAATTTCGCTATTGCCGCAATAGCACCCTGACTCGGCTGCGCAATCGCGTGGCCCGCTGCCAAGATCCGGAATGACACGAAGCCAAATGGCCCAGATATGGAATGACATGCTTGCCGCGGCGGCCCGCGTCGCCAGGACCACGAGCCGTTCCCGCGTCGCGCTCGGAATCGTGTCCGCGGTCATCGCGGCCGGCGTCGCCATGGCCGTCCTGGCTGTCGCGAGCTCCTCGCCAGGGCACGCGACGCCAGCCGCCCCAAGGCGGCCACGCGGGCTGCCCCGCGCGCCCGGACCGCGCAGGCGAGCCGACCGGACACGATACCGGTCCGAGGGGGATCGACGCTGGTCGCGACCCTGGCCACCGCCGTCCCGCGCTACACCAGGCCTGGCGGCAACCCAGACGGCACCGTGCTCGCGACCTGGTACGGCCGACCGTCCTCGCTTCCTGTGATCGCCCAGAAACCAGGATGGGTGAAGGTCCGGTTGGCGACCCGGCCGAACGGGTCCACCGCCTGGCTGCGCAGCGCGCACCTGACCTTCTCGCAGACCCCCTACCGGATCGTGGTCAACCTGTCCACCAAGCACGTGGAGATGCTCGTATTCCGGGCGCGTCGTGCTGAACGCGCCCGCCGGGATCGGCACCGGGACCGACCCCACACCACCCGGCCAGTTCTTCGTCGCCTTCTACGAGCAGTCACTGGGAGCCGGGTACGGGCCGTTCATCCTCGTCACTTCCGCCCACTCGGACGCGATCGCCGACTGGGAAGGCTCCGGTGACGCCGTGATCGGCATTCACGGGCCGCTAGGCGCCGACATCGGGTCCTCGGGAGTGGCAGTTTCCCACGGTTGCATCCGCCTCCCGATAGACGACCTCGTCCGGCTGGCCGGCCTGCCCGCCGGTACTCCCATCACGATCGCCGCGTAGCACCAGGATCGCGTAGCACCAGGATTCCGACCGGATCCGGCCGCTGCCGGTAAACGCCGAGTGCCGCCGTCCCCACCAGGGACGGCGGCACTCGGGAGAACGGGCCAGGGCTGGTGTTAGCTCTGGAAACCCGGGTTCGCGGTCGTGATGTCGTAGTTGTTGCCCCAGTACCACTGCGTGGCGTTGGCGCCGGGCAGCACGTGCGGAACGCCGGTCGGGTCGGCGATCCAGTACCGGACATGGCCCTGCATCCAGCTCGGAAGCGCACCGATGTTGGCCTTGACCGACGACCAGTCGGAGATCATCGTGTAGACGATCGCCGTCGCGCCATGGTCGGCGCGCATCTTGGTCCAGACCCACTGCGCGGCGCCCGCGGGAGTGGCGTCGCCCGGCTCCACGTCAAGCGCGTTCGCCCCGGGGTCGCTGCCGTTCGTGTCGATCCACAGCACGTTCCCGTGGCCACCGACGGACGAGGGCGAAGCCGCGTAGGCGCCGTTGGCGTAGGTAGCGATCGGCTGCCCCGCCGGGACCGTAGACGGCGTCACCGAGTCGTAGATCAGATACGGCTTAGGCGGTGCTGCCGGTGCTGCCGGGGCCGCGTGATGCGCGGGCGCTGCGTGCGCGGGGGCCGCATGTGCGGCCGCCGTGTGGGCCGGAGCCGCATGCGCCGGGGCCACAGCGGCGTGCGCGGGGGCAGCGTCCCTGTGAGCCGCGGTGGTGGCGTGGGCCGGAGCCGCAGCGGCGTGCGCCGGAGCCGGCGTCACGGTGGCCGCGGTCGCGTGCGCCGCGGGTGCGGGCGCCTTCGGCGCGGTGGCGGTTGAATCAGTGGTGGTGGTGCCGGCAGACCGCTCCGCGGTGGAGATGTTCCCGAACGCCGTGGCGCGGGTCGGGTGCTGCACGGTGGCCAGCGTCGTGCCGCCGTCCTGGTGCTGCCCGGTGGAGATGTTCCCGAAGGCCGTGGTGTTTCCCTGCGCGTGGGCGGCGCCCAACTCCAGGGTGCCAGCGATGCCGATTTCCGGTCGGGGAACGTAGGCGTCGAGGTGCGCCGTTCCGGCGACCGCGGACGCGGCATGGTGGGCCTGCGCGATGTTGCTCACCGCGTTGGTCCAGTGGGATGTGCCCGCCATAGCCGTGACCGCGCCGATTCCTGCTGCCGCGACCGCGGTCGCGGCAACCAGCGATATGCGCTTGCGCGCGGGCAGGTTGGCGTTGCGGGGCAGAGGGGACTTAGCATGAGTTGCGGTGTAACGGGGGGACAAAAATGTAACCCTTGTGTTTAGCGCGCGCTCAGGGTCGGGGAGGCGCTCGACGATCACCCGTCACGCTGCCGGCCGGTGCGACGCACCGTAGCGACGGCAGGGGCGTGTGGACGGTATCGCGGGTCAAGGCGACGTGTTGCGGGGGGGGCAACCATCTCACGCTTGGGTGCTATGTGACTCTAGTTAACAACCGATTGCAGCCCGCGTGTGCCCAAATGAATGAAACAAAACTATGACGTAGGTCACATGTTGCTGGATCGCCGACGACACCGGGGTTTCCGGCCTCGCCGCCCCCCGGATCGCCTCAGATCCCCGGGATGAAATCTGGTCAAATTTTGCTGGCCGACCCCGCCCTACATCGCTACGCAGTGCAAGCGATTGCACACTCCGTACCACCTCGGTCACGGAGGCGAACCGCCCGGCGCAGCCTATCAGGACGCGTCTGACGTGGCGGGGAACCATAAAGAGCAGCCGTTGCGTCCAAAAAGAGCAGCCATACTGTCCTCGGTAAAAGCGCGACCATCCGGTCCCTCGGTTCGTGATGAGGTCGGAGACTGCTGGGTAGTAGAGACAGTGGCGCCAGGCCCCGAGCTTGGTGTGCAATGGTGGGCGTACCGCACGAGCCGGGCGTTTTAGCCGGATGTAGCCATTCCATACTGAATAAGTCGTTCCGGAGCAGCAACGAACAGGACTGGTAGGGTCTTCATGCGTTTCGCGCACGTTCGACCGGTGGGCGTCAGCCTCATCACGGGGGGCGTTCTCGTCGCGGCGGCCGTTGGTTACACGGTGGCCGCATCCCCGGCTCAGTCAAGCGCCCCGAGCGCCGCGTCGGCGCTCGCGCTGGCCACGGTTAGCGGTACCAGCCAGCAGTGCGAGTCACTGCGCAAGTCGCCCAGCCCGACGCCGACACCGACGAAACCGACGCCGACTCCGACACTCACCAAGAGCCCGACTCCGAAGCCCAGCCCCACGACCAGCAGCCCCACGACCAGCGCCACGCCGAGTAAGACTAACAGCCCCACGACCAGCGCGACCCCCAGCAAGTCCACCACCCCGACGAGCAGCGCGACGCCGACCGACACCGGCACCCCAACGAGCAGCGCGACGTCGAGCGAGACCAGCAGCGCCACGAACAGCAGCACCACTACCAGCACCAGCGACTCGTCGTCGACAGCGGATTCAACGAGCACGGGCGCGTCACGGTCGGCGAGCCCGAGTGTGGATCCCTCACCGAGCCCGGAGGCGTCAGCGTCCACCGGCCCGAGCGTCACCAGCAGCGCCATCGCCAGCAGCGCCATCGCCAGCAACAGTGCAAGCACCGCGTCGACGTCCAAGGACTCCGCTAGCGGCACCGCGACTACGGCGACCGCCAGCAAGAGCTCAACCGCAACCGCGAGCCCGACAGCAAGCAAGACCGCGACGACGTCCTCCAGTACCACCAAGTCGAGCACCGCGAAGGTCGCCGCCGCCCCGGCGCTCAGCACGGCCAGCAAGGCACGCACGGGACAGACGGCGGCAACCAAGACCGCAACCAAGAGCGCAACGAAGAGCAAGGCCAGCACAACGCGCGCGTCCAGCACCGCGCGCACATCGACCGCAACGCGCACGTCGAACGTCACGACCGACTCGGCCAGCCGAGCCGATGCGGGCGCGGCAGCGGCAGCGACGGGGACCCCGGGACCGCTCCCGGTGGTGACCAATGACCCGAACCATCTGTCGCCCTATACGACCAGCTCGGTCAGCCTCTGCGTCGCCATCCAGCGCTACCAGACCAGCATCGACCGCGGCCAGACGGCCCGGTGGATAGTAAGCGCCTGGACCGAGGGTGGGAACGTGCCCGACGCGACTGTGCGCCTGGCGGCCACTCCGACGATCGTGTCTGGTGTGTTCAACTTCGGCTGCGGCAGCAACGACGGGACCGCGTCCTGCGATCTCGGCGAAATCGACTCGACATCGGCGCAGCGGGAGCTTGAGGCGCAAGTGGTGGTTCCGGCCACCGACACCTCGGTGACGTCCGTGCAGTTGAAGGTCACCGGCAGCGCGGCACACCTGACCACCGAGCCGAAAGCCACCGTGGCGATAGCCGTGCAGGCGGCCGCCGCGGGCGGGTCGGGCACGGGCGGCACGACCACGAATTCCAATCCGCTGCCGGTCGGCAACCTGCCCTTCTTGAACGGCTCCAACAATTCGAACGGCTCCGGCTCCACGCTGAGCCCCGGCGGCAACGCGGGCGGCCTGTTCCCGACGCTGAGCCCCTCCTCGCCGCAGTCTGCTGGCGGCTCGGCCAAGCCCGCGCAGCGAGCCAGCGCCAAGACGGTCGCCAACACGTCCGCGCTGCCGCTGGGCGCACCCGTCGTCGGCGCTCAGCTCATCGGGCTTGGGGTGCTCGCCCTAGCGTTCGTGCTCGCGGTCACCAGGCTCTCCATCAGGCGGCGCCCGGCTGGGGCGGCAGCGTCCGCAGGAGCAGCCGCGGGCACCGCGGGAGCTGCGGGCGGAAAGAAGCCCGCGGACGGCGCCATGCAGATGAACGGGAACAAGCCCGCGGACGCGGGCAACCAAGCCGACAAGCCGAACCCGCCCGCGGACGGTGCCAAGCCGTCCGACGGGGACACCCCCTCGGACGGGGATGACTAGGAAGGCTTGGCCGACCGATGGTCATGGGCGGCCGGCAGTAAACGAACAGCCAGCCGCCCGCGGACGCTAGTCCGCCCGTGACCTACTTCGCGTAGAGCTCGAGGTCCGGGCGGACCGCGTCCAGCGTGCTCGCGAGGTGCGCCGTCGTCATTGTCGGCGACACGAGCTCACCGAAACTATCGTTGTCGAACCACACGCACATCGCGACGCTCTCGCCGGTCGCCGTGGTTTCCGACGCACACGCCGCTTCACCGCCCATCGACCCGGCGGGCACGATCGTCGCGCCTCGGTAGGTCTGCGTGAAGTTGGCGATTGACGTGGCGGGCGCGGCGCTTGATAGCTTGCCGCCCACGAACATGAAGATCTGCGCGTTGCCCCCGGGAGCGGTGCTGCCCTCCTGGTACACGGCGGACTGCACGTCGCTCGCCTGGCCGGCGCTGGTCTTGATGACCTCGTCGCGGAGCGCGTCGACCTTCATCTGCTTTTCGAGGCTGGGCATCCGGGTGAAGGCGCCGGCCTGGTTCGGCGCGACGACCGTGTGCGCCGGCCCGCTCGGCCCGGAGAACACGTACTTCATCAGCACGCCGCCAATGGCGCCCGCCGCGACCACCGCGATGGCGCCGAGCGCCATCCACTGGCGGCGATCACCGCTGCGGCCGCGACGGCGACCGCCCGCGCGCCGCGTACCGGTGTCCTCGTCGGCGTCGTCCCGGCGCTCCGCTGTGCGAACGAAGGCGGCGGGAAGCTCCTGCACGGGCTCGTCGTCGAGGTCCAGGCTGGTGAACGCGTCGAGGCTGGTCTCGTTCGGCCAGTTCAGCGGCTGGCGCTCGGGGGCCAGCAGGCCACTGCGGGACCGCCGGAGGTCGGACAGCTCGCGCAGGTTATCGATGCGCGTCTCGTCGAAGGAGGGGGCCATCCGCACGTCGGCGGCCCGCAGGTCGTACCGCGTCTCATCCAGGCGGTGGCTGCCCGAGCCCGCCGCCGACAGCTGTCGCGACCAATCCGTCCCGCCGTCGAATCCATGATCTGAATATCCGGAACGGAGGGGGCTCTCTGCCTCGAAGCCATCGTCTCCGTACCCGATGGGCTCGTCTTTCCTGACGTCCTCACTCGAGAGCCACAGGCTGTCCAGCCGGGTCTCGTCGAAGCGGGGCATGTCGTAGCGCGTCTCGTCGAACCGGGCACGGGGGGTGTCGTCGCGGCCGGTGTCCGCGGCGGGGCCGCCATAACGCGGGTCGTCGTAGCGCGGGTCGTCGTAGGACAGCCGGCCGTAGCTCGGGTCGTCGTAGCCGACCGCCTCGAAGTCGCCGGTCCCTATGATCCCCGACAGGTCGTACCCGGGGCCGTCAATGCCTGGCCGGGACAAGTCAGAGCCGTTGTAACCAGACGGGGCGGAACCGTTGTAACCCGACAGGTCGTACCCGGGGCCGTCGATGCCGGGCCGCGACAGTTCGGAGCCGTTGTAATCGCCGACGGCGTACCCCTGCTGGCTATAGGCGTCCTGGCTGTAGGTGTCCTCGCCGTAGCCGCTCTGGCCGTAGCTGTCCTGGCCGTAGCCGTCCGGGTCCTGATACGAGCCCGGCCGCCCATAGCCGTCAACAGCCTCTGGTTGCCCTGCTGGCCCGGGGGGCCGACCCCCCGGGAGCGGGCTCCGCGGATTCAGGTCGCCTTCGTACCGGAGCGGCTGGTCGTAGTCCCAGGGCTGGCGGTACGTGTCCGCCGCGTTGTAAGCCTCGGGATAGTTTTCCTGCTCGCGGTACGGCAGTGGATAGGCCAGCTCGATCTGACCGGGCTCGTCGTAGTCCGCCGCGGCGTACTCGTACCCGGCCGGCGCGTAGTCCTGCGCCGGGGGTGTCTCTACGTAGCCGCGTACGGTGCGGGTGCCCGCGATGCCGGCGTCCTGCGCAGCCGGACCGTCATAGCCAGGGTCGCTGTAGCCGGGGTCGCCGTAACCGAAGTCGGCGGAAGATCGGGGATAGCCGCCCGGTGCGCCGTATCCGTCCGCCGAGAAGGCGGCGTACGGGTGCTCGCCATGGTTCGCCGGTGCCGGTGCCTGCTGCGCCGGGTAGCGGTAGTCGCCGTCCCGGTACTCCAGGTTGGAGTACCCGGTTGGCCATGAGATGTCCGGGCCGAACGGCGCCGACCGCTGATCCGCTGGAAGCCCCCCATGGTCATCCTGGGTATGCGGCCATCCGCTCCTCATATGGCGGTCACCTCTGTGTCTGACGTACCTGCGGTTCCTTGCCTGGGTTCAGGCAAGGTCACAACATCATCTCGACAAACACTCACGTTCGCTACCGGAACGGGCATATCGGCGGTCATAATCGGACTTTACCGGGCAAACGCTCGGTAATCCGGGCATTTCACGCGTGGATGTTACCCGTCTGAGACATAACGTAGCGCCAACCGAGCCTCGATCGCGGTATTTCCCGCGTATCCATTGTTCGGCGCTGTCACCGGCGAGCATCAAGCGATGTCGCGGCGGCGCAGACCGGCCAGGCCAGCCGCGCCGAACGCCACCGCGATGACGCATAGCCACACCAAGGACTGCGCGGCAACAGTGCCGCCAGGCAGCCTGGGCACATGCGTGAATGGAGAGATGTCCAGTACCCATCCAGACAGCTGGAGCGACTGGCCGAACAGGTTGACCAGCACCGCGAGGCCAAGGACGCCCCACCCGACCGCGACGCAAGCGTCCGGAAGCAGGCCGAACGCCGCGGCCGCGATCGCCGCGATCACTAGCACCGCCGGCAACTCGGCCATTCCGGCGCCGAACATACGGGCCACCTCGCCGCCGACACTCACCTGCGCCGAGGCGCGCAGGCCGTAGCCGAGGCCGGTGGCGATGCCTGCCACCGCGAGCAGCGCCGCCGACCCGGCGACGGCAACGAGCACGTGGCTGCATCCCCAGCGGACACGCCCGACCGAACCAGACAACACGGGGTCGGCGCGGGACGCTGTCTCTTCGGTCCGTAGCCTGAGCACCGCGGACACCGCGAAGGCGGCGGCGCACAAGCCGGCCAGCAGCATCAGCGCGGCCAGGTAGGCGTTGACGATCGCGGACTGCCCGCCAAGCTGCTGGAACTCCTTCTCCACCGCTTTACTCGAGCCGAACAGCGAGCCGATCCCCTGCGCCGCGGCCCCGCAGACCGCGAACAGGATCGCGAAGCCCGCCGCCCAGCCGGCCAGCGACGTCCACTGCAGCCGCCAGGCGAGCGATTGGGGTCCGCGCAGCAACGCCGACGCCTCGGGGCGGCCCGGCCGGTCGGGCAGCAGGCCCGCGGCGTGGTCGCGGCGCGCGGCGAGTACGAAGGCCAGCCAGGTGCCCGCGGCGAACATCGCGAGCGGCAGGACGAGCACCCACCAGCGCTCACCCGCGAACGGCCGTAGCATCTCGGTCCAGCCGAGCGGCAGCGCCCAGGTGAGCCACGACGGCCCGGCGGCCCCTGCCGCGTCGCCGGCCGCGCGCGTCATGAACGCCAGGCCAAGCACGCAGAACACGAGCCCCCGCGCGGCGCGTGCCCCGGAGGTCAACTGGGCCGCTACGGCGGTGACACCGGTGAAGGCGAGGCCGGTGGTGCCAATGGCTAGCGCGAGCGCGACCGAACCCGCGGCGGGCAGGCCGATCACCGGCAGCAGCGCGCACAACAGCAGCGTGAGTAGCACGCAGGCGAGCGCGGACGTCAGCAACGCCGCGACGAGCGGGGCTTGCCTGCCTACCCGGGCCGAGCCGATCAGCTCAAGGCGGCCCGCCTCCTCGTCGGCCCTGGTGTGCCTGATCACGATAAAGATCGCCATGATCGCGGCGAACAGCGAGCCCCACACCCCGAACCGCCAGGCGGTCAGCGCGCCGACGGAGGTTCCGTTCATCCGGCCATAGAGAAACAGCAACGCCGGATTGCTCCGCGCGGACGCCGCGAGGGCCGCCTGCGAGGACGGCGTTTTGTACAGCTTGCTGAACGTATAGGCGTTCGCGCAGACGCCGATCACGATGACGTACAACCAGGCCGGCAGCATGATCCTGTCCCGGCGCAGAGCCAGCTTCACCAACGCCGGCGTGCTGGTCAGGGAGTTGATCATCGCTGCTGAGCCGGCCCGGTTCGTTCCGAATAATGCCTGAGAAAAAGCTCCTCAAGGGTGGGCGGGCGGCAGGTCAGGGTACGGACCCCCGCCGAAGTGAGGCGGCTGAGCACGGCGTTGAGAGCGGCGTTGTCGACCTCGCATCGCAACCGTGTGCCGTCGATCATCGCGTCGTGCACGCCCGGCAGCCCGTCCAGGACGACGGGAGTGTCGAGGTCGGCGTCCACGGAAGTCCGGCTTAGGTGGCGCATCTCTGCGAGCGTCCCGGTCTCCACCGTCCGGCCGGCCCGGATGATCGTCACGCGGTCGGCGAGGGCCTCGGCCTCGGCCAGGATGTGGCTGGACAGCAGGACGGTCCGGCCTGCCTGCCGCTCGGCCGCGATGAGCTCGCGGAACGTCGCCTCCATCAGCGGGTCGAGCCCGGCCGTCGGCTCGTCGAGCACGAGCAGCTCGGCGTCGCTGGCCAGCGCCGCGACCAGCGCGACCTTCTGCCGGTTGCCCTTGGAATAGGCGCGCGCCTTCTTCGACGGATCCAGGTCGAACCGTTCGGTCAGCTCCTGACGGCGCTTGGGGGCGCCGCCGTCGCCGCGCAGGCTGGCGAGCAAGTCGATGATCTCGCCGCCGGTCAGGCCCGGCCACAGCGTCACGTCGCCCGGCACGTAGGCGAGCCGGCTGTGCAGCGTCGTCGCGTCCCGCCAGGGGTCACCGCCGAGCAGCGTGACGTCGCCGCCGTCCTTGCGCAGCAGCCCGAGCAGGATGCGGATCGTGGTGGTCTTGCCCGCACCGTTCGGGCCAAGGAAGGCGTGCACCTCACCGCTTCGAACGGTCAGCTCGAGTCCGTCGAGGGCCTTGGTCGGGCCGAAGTGCTTACGCAGCCCGGTCGCCGCAATAGCGTTTGCCACTACCGCTCCTCAATTCGGGGGTGCGGGGGTCGTCCCCCCGCAAGCCAGCAGCGCTCCTCCATCGGGGGTGCGGGGGTCGTCCCCCGCAAGCTGAACAGAAGCTTAGCAACATTCAGAAGATTGTGAATGTTAGGAATTTGCTAGAAATCCTGTACCCTTGGTCACATGGTGGAAGCCCACGAGCACGAGGGCGATCCGCTGCTCCAGTACGTTGAGCGGTTCGCGACGGTCCTGATAACGGCCGGCTTCCCGCCGATGCCCGCGCGCGTCTTCGTCGCGTTCCTTGTCAGCGACTCCGACCGGCTCACCGCCGCGGACCTCGCCGAGATGCTGCAGATCAGCCCGGCCGCCGTGTCCGGCGCGGTGCGCTACCTGACCGGGGTCGGCCTGGTGCACAAGGACCGGGTACCCGGCTCACGCCGCGACTACTACCGGATGCCCGCGGACGTGTGGAGCGAAGTGATGCGGCTGCAAAGCCAGGCGCTTGACCGCTGGGGCAGCATGCTCAAGGAGGGCGTCGACCTCGTCGGCGCTGGCACCCCGGCCGGCGGCCGGTTGACCGCGCACACCGCGTTCTTCGACTTCCTGAACAGGGAAATCCCCGGCATGCTCGACCGCTGGGAAGAGATCAGCCGCGGCGGATCAGGCATATAGCCTTATGTCATGAGATATCTGGTCCAGGAACGGATCTTCTCCATCACGACCGACTTCTGGATCGAGGACGAGAACGGGAACCGGGTCTTCCTCGTCGACGGGCGAGCGCTCAGCCTGCGCGAAACCTTCGAGCTCAAGGACGCCCACGGCAACGTTCTTATCCTCATCCGCAAGAAGTTGTTCGCGATGCGCGACACGATGGAGATCGAGAACGGCAACGGGGTCGTCGCGACCGTGCGGCCGGCGTTCTTCTCCCCGGTGCGGCACAGGTATGAGATAGACCTCACCGACGGGCAGCGCCTGGAAGCGGTCGGGAACTTCACCGACAAGGACTGGGAACTCAGCGACGGCCACCAGGTCGTTGGTCGCATCTCCCGGCGCTGGTTCTCTGTCCGGGACGCCTACGGGGTCGAGGTGGCGCCTGGCGCCGACGACGCGCTCGTCATCGCCATCGCGGTGTGCATCGACCGGATCCACGAGGACGAGATGCGCAAGAACCACGAGCGTTCAGGGTTCGGCGGTGGATTCGGCGGTCTCTAACGCGGAACTCGGGCACCCGGGCGCGGGCCGACGTGACTCCTCTCGGCGCCGGGTCGAGCCCCGCAGGAAACCCCAGCCCCGCCGGTAACACCGTTCCCGCTTCCTCCCGCCCCTGGCGTCCCCCCTCCAGACAGCGTGGAGGATCCTCCGTCCCCCGGGACGGATGATCCTCCACGCTCATTCCCCTGCCCGGAATGTCTCAATCCGGCGTTCCGGCATTCCGGGCATATCGCGCCACTTGGGCCGCGCACGCGCTTATGGCATGGCGGACTCTTGCCCGGTTGGCATGGCGGACTCTTGCGCGGTCGGTTCTCAGTCCGCGCGGGTTTTGGCCTTGGCGATGTCTTGCGCGTACTGCGTCCAGTGCTGCCATGGCGCGCTCGGGTCGAAGTGGCCCCGGTGCACCGCGACCTTGGAGAAACGAGCGTCGCCGACGAGGCGGATCACCGGGCCGTCCTCGCTGGCGTGGCCCTGGCGGCTGTAGACGGCCCGCTTGGCGAACAGCGCCCCGCCCTCGTCGATCACCTGCGCGTCCACCGGGACGATGATGATCAGCTTCCCGAAGAAGGCGTCGATGTTCAGCGTGATCTCCCGGCCGGGCAGCACGGCCTCGGCGAGGTTGACGATCAGCGCGCCGAAACGCGCGGTCAGCTGGGTGCGCCGTCCGGCCACCCAGCGCCCGGAGCGGATCACCTTGCTGAAGCGCGCGGCGACCTCGGCGCGGTCCGCCGTCCGGACGCTGACGCCCGCGCTCTCGTCCGCGGGCAGGTCACGGGTGAGCGGGTCGAGGTCACCCAGGGTGGTCGCGCCGTAGGCGGCGTCGAGGCGCTCCGCGTACTCGGTCCTCGTCAGCCGCCCGGTTGCCATCGCGCTGCTCAGCACGGCCGCGGTGCGGTCCCGGTCGGCGTCGGAGGCACGCAGGTCGACCGCGCCGGGCCGGCCCCGACCGGCGGTCGGCTGGCTGACGGGCGAGAGCGAGCGCTCGTGTCTGGCGTCGGTCATGGTTATCATCGTAGCGGCTTGGTGCCCGAAACGCGATATGTCGCGTCCAAGACCAATGCACTTTTGTTATCACTTCGAATTGCCGATCTTTTGGCTGGTACGGAATCCTATGGATGTGATCACTCCGCGAGGTCCGCTAGCAGCGCGACGGATGACCGCGCACTGGGTGGTTCTCGCGGCCGCGGCGCTGACCACGCTGGTGGCCGCCGCCGTCGGCGCGGCGCTCGCCGTCTTCGCAGGTCAGGCACTCCCGCAAGCCGTCCGGCACGACCTGTCGGTCGCGGCGGGCACCTCACTGACCGCGCAGGCATCGGTCAACAGCAGCCAACTGGGCCCGGTCACCTCGACGCTCAGGCAGGCGATCGGCACGGCGATCCATGGCGTGCCGTTCGGCTTCCGGCAGGCGTCCTGGTCCGACCCGCTTGGCCTGGTGCGAGGTAAGCTGCCGGCCACTCCCCAGAGCGTCGGCCAGGGGAACACGCCCATCGTCGAGGCCGCGGCCATGCAGGGCGTCACCGAGCACGCCGTCCTGCTGTCTGGCCACTGGCCGGCCGGCGGGGCAGGGCCGGTCCAGGCGGCGGTGCCCGCCACCGTCGCCGCGCTGCTGCACGTGTCCGTCGGAGACGTGCTCCACTTCAAGGACCGGGTCTCGAACGCGTCCGTCACGTTCCAGGTCACCGGCGTGTTCGCCCGGCGCCAGGAGTCCGCGACCAACGCCGCCTACTGGAGCATGGACTCGCTGCCCGTCTCCGGGTCGAGCACGCTCGGCGGATTTACCACCTACGGACCGCTGCTCGTCGACACGAGCGCGTTCCCGGCGCCGCTGGCCGTAAGCAGCGGCACCTGGTTCGCGCAGCCCGACATGGCGGCGTTCGGTGACACCGACCTCAGCGCGATCTCCGCCGACCTCAGTGCGCTGCGCAGCTATGTGGCCAACACCCCTAGCCTCGACGGGATGCAGCTCACGACAGGCCTGGACAGCGTGCTCGCAGGGGCCGCCAGCGACCTGGCCGTCGCCAGGTCGCTGCTCATTATCAGCGCGCTGCAACTGCTCGTGCTCGCCGCGGCGGCGCTTTTCGCGGTCGCCCGGCTGCTCGTCACCCAGCGCGAAGGCGAGACCGCGCTGCTCACCGCGCGCGGCGCCACCAGATGGCAGCTCACCCGGGTGACCGCGGTCGAGGTCATCCCGCTGTGTGGCGCCGCGGCGCTGGTCGGCGGGGCGGCCGGGGTCTGGCTCGCCAGGGTACTCGGCGGCACCTTGTACGCCGGAGAAGGCATCGCCGCCGGCGGGATAAACCTGCGCGCCGCGGGAACCTGGTTCGACGCCTTCGGCGCCGCTATCGCCATCGCCCTGCTCGCCTGCGTCGCGATGCTGTTCCCCGTGCTGCGCGGCGGCCCAGGGTCCGCCCGGGTCCGGCGCGGCAGGCAGGCGGCGATCGCCACCGCCACCAGGGCCGGCGCGGACCTCGGCCTCGTCGTGCTCGCGGTGCTGGCCGGCTGGCAGTTGCGCCGCTACTCCGCCGTGACGGCCTCCGCCGCGGGGAACGGCGCGACCGCGAGCATCGACCCCGTGCTCGTGCTCGCCCCGGCGCTGGCGCTGGCCGGCGGCACCATCGTCATGCTCCGGCTGCTGCCCGCCGCGGCCCGGGCCGGGGACAAGCTGGCCGCGCGCGGCCGCAGGCTCACCGCCTCCATGGCCGGCTGGCAGTTCAGCCGCCAGCCGCTGCGCCAGGGCGGTGCCGCGCTGCTGCTCGTGATGGCGGTCGCCACCGGCACGCTGGCGCTGGCGCAGCACCAGAGCTGGACCCGGTCCGCGGACGACCAGGCGACGTTCGCCACAGGCGCTGACCTGCGGGTCGATCTCGCCGCCCCGTTGCCGGCGGGCGATACGAGCATCATCACCCACGCGGCGGGCGTGCGGGACTCGATGGCGGTATCCGTCCTGCCGGTCGCGGTGCCGTCCGAGGTCGTGGCCATCGGGGCGGCCCAGGCGCCGCAGGTGGCCCTGCTCAGAAGCGATCAATCGGCGCTGCCCGCCGCGCGGCTATTTAGCATGATCACGCCCGCGAGCGGCACCGGCGGCACCCCGCTCACCGGGACTCCGGCGAACATCGAGCTGACCGCCACCCTCAGCGCGGCCAACCTGGACCCGTTCGACGTGCAGGTGACCGTGATCGACGCCACCGGCGCCGCTTATCAGATCCCCGCGGGCACGCTGCCCGCCGACGGCCGCCCGCACCTGCTTACCGCCCCGCTCGGCGGCTCCCGGGCCAGCTACCCCATCCGGCTGGCCCAGATCAGCTTCGCCTACGTGATGCCGTCCAAGGCGATCAACCCGCTCACGCTGACCGTGACAGGCGCCAGGATCGGCGGCTGGGTGGGCAACGCCAGCTCACCCGAACTGGACTCGTTGCTCAACTCCAGCGCGACACTAGGCCCGTCGGCCGACCCGGAGGCCACCAACTGGCAGCCAAGCGGCAACGGGGCGACGCTCACCTTCATCACCGGCTACGGACAGGCGGCCGCCAACCCGGGTTTCACACCTCCCGGCCCGGCTGAGCCGGTAAGCGGCCAGGTGACGCTTACCGCGGGCAAGCTTGCTCCGCCAGTGGTCCCGGCGATCGCTACCAAGGCGTTCATGGACGCCAACAACACCACCGTGGGCGGCACCGTGCCCGCCACGATCGGCGGTATCTCGGTCCCGGTGAAGATCGTCGCGCAGGCTTCGACGTTCCCCACTGTCACGGGCAGCGCCCTGATCATGGACCTGACGACCATCCAGGCCTACCTCACCAGTCACGCCGCCGTTCCGCTACCCGTCATCGAATGGTGGCTGGCGACCACCGATCACAGCGAGCCCGCGACGCTGGCCCGGACGCTGCCGCCCGGTTCCGACGTCACGAGCCGGATCGACCTCGCCGACACCACGACCGGTAACCCGCTGTCAGCCGCACCGCAGCAGGCGCTGCTCGCCATGGCCGTGGCCGCCGCGCTGCTGGCCATCTGCGGGTTCTGGGTCTCGATCGCCGCGGACGTCAGGCAGCGGCGCGCGGAGAACGCGCTGCTCTCCGCGCTCGGTGTCGCCCAGCGGGCCGCGGCCGCACAGCTCTTCCTAGAGAAACTGCTGCTCAGCGTGCCGTCGGCGGCGCTAGGCCTGGTGCTAGGCACGATCGTCGCGCGTCTCCTGGTGCCCGCCGTCACGCTCACCCCGGCGGCGGGACCACCGGTCCCGCCGCCGGTCACGCTGCTCGATCTCCCGCAGACGGCGACACTAGCCGCGTTCATCGCCATCGTGCCCGCGCTCGCCGCCGCGTTCGTCATCATCAGGCGCCCCGACCCGGCCGCCGAACTCCGCGCCGCGGAGGCAGCATGAGAATCCCTCGGCTGACAAAGCTCACCGGCATGGGAATCGCCTCCATGCTGGCACTGGCTGTGCTGGTGCTCGGGTGTGTTTTCGCCGCCACCGCCGGGCCGCGAGAGGCGCTCGACACCCGGACGCGGGCGCTGCATCAGACGCTTGGCGCCATCTCATCGCTCGCGCAGAGCGTCTCGGTGACGAGCACCTGGAGCGCGGTCTCTAGCAGTTTCAGTATCAACAGCACGTCGCTTGGCGCGCCGACGAACGTGAACCTGACGCAGGCCCAGTTCGCCGAGATCACCGGCCAGCTGCACCACAACTTCAACCACGGCGTTGTCCGCCTCGCCCCGCCCAGCCAGGATTGGGCCGGCATGATCTCGGGCCCGCACGACGTCACCACGGCGCTACCCACCAACGGCGTCGCCGTGCGTCTCCAGGTCGACTACCGCGAGCCGTTCGCCTCCAACACACGCCTGGTCGCCGGCCGGTATCCGGAGGCGGCCACATTCGCCAAGTCGGGCAACCCGCCCCTCGCGCTGACGCTTCAGGTGGCCGTGTCCAAGCAGACAGCCCGCACGTTCAAGCTGCGCCCCGGTTCGAAGCTCCGGATCGTCGGTCCGCTGGTGGCTAGCACCGGCAAGCTCGCCAAGATCACCCTCGACGTGACGGGAATCGTGGCGCCACGGAACCCGGGATCGAGCTTCTGGCTCGCGGACCCGACGGCGAACACCCCCGACCTGGAGGTGCCGCACAACACGACGCCATTCTGGGTCACCGAGGTGTTCGCCGGACCAGGTGAGATCGACGCGATGCAGAACGACTTCGGCCCTGAGGGGCTGGAAATGCAGTGGGAACTGCCGCTCGACGTCGCCGCGATCAACGGTGACCAGGCCCAGGCGCTGTACAACGCGCTGAACACGCTCAACACGCAGACGCCGTCGCTGCGCGGGGACGTGGCGGACGTCGCGGGCGCGCTGTCGGTCAGCAACGGCCTGCTCCAGCCGCTCAGCGCCTTCATCTCGACCGCGCAGGCGGTGGACACGCTGCTCTGGCTGCTCTACGTCAGCCTCGCGGTCGCCGCCGCGGTCACGCTGCTGCTGGCCGCGCGGATGGTCGTGATGCGCAGGTCGGGCGAGCTGACCATGCGCAGGGCGCGCGGCGCCTCGCTGACCCAGATCGCCGCGGCCGTGGCACGCGGCTCGGCGATAGCCTGCGTGCCGGCCGCCGCGCTCGGGGTCGCGCTCGGGGTGCTGCTCGTCCCAGGCCCGGCACCGGCCGGCGGATGGTGGGTGCCAGGCGGCGCGATCGTCGTCGCGATCTGCGCACCCGCGGCGATCGCCACCTGGCAGCTGCGTCTGCCCCGCCGTCGCGCACGGGACCGGCGCCGCAGGCGCGGGTGGACCCGGCTGGTCGTCGAGGCCACCGCCTGCCTGGCCGCGATCGCGGGGATCCTCGTGTTCCGCCAGGTAGGAACCGCGGCCCCGACCACGGGAGCCGGAGCCGGGGCCGGGGTGAACCTGTACACGAGCGCCGCCCCGGTGCTCATCGCCATCCCGGCCGTGATCGTAGTGCTGCGGCTGTACCCGCTGCTGCTGCGCGGCCTGCTGCGCGGCTCGGCGCGGCGCGCGGGCGCGACCTCGTTCCTTGGCCTGTCCCGGGCGGCCAGGACCGCGCTCACCCCGGCGCTGCCCGCCTTCGCCCTCGTCCTGGCGCTCACGGTGGCGGCGTTCGCCGGCATGGTGCGGGACGCGGTCACCACGGGCGAGGTCACCGCGTCGTGGCAGGCGGCCGGCGCGGATGCGACGGTCAACCTGTCAGGGCCGCTCACCGGCGGTGAGGTCATCACCCCGGCGGTGGTACGCGCGGTGGCCGGTGTGCCCGGTGTGACGCACGCCGCGGCCGTGTTGCTTGACTCGTGGGGGACACCGAATGACCAGCAGATCACCGGCATCGGCGTCGACCCGGCGAGCTACGCGGCGCTCGTGTCAGGAACCCAGACCTTCCCGCAGGTTCGCGCCGCGCTGCTCGCGGCAGGCAGCCCGCAGCCGGTGCTTGTCTCGCCGCAGGCCGCCGCCGACTTCAGCCAGGGCGTCGGGACGCTGACGTCGACGAACGGGATCGCACCGCTCAACGTGCGCGTCGCGGGCGTGCTGAATGGCACCCCCGCGGCGCCTGGCGGCACAGCCTTCGTGGTCCTTCCTGTCGCCTCGATCCACGGCCAGGTCGGCTCCGCACCGCTCAACGAACTGCTCGTCACCGGCGCGAACATCGACTCGGCCAGGCTCAACACGGTGGTGCAAAATCTGCTTCCCGGCGCAGTCGTGAGCTACCGTTCGGACATCTTGAACAGCTTGTCCGAGGCGCCGCTGCAACATGGCGCGTTCGTGCTGTTCGAGCTGTCCCTCGCCGCGGCCGCGCTGCTCGGGCTCGCCGTGATGCTGCTCGAGCTCGCGCTCGGGGCGGCCGAACGGGAGACGACGCTTGCCCGGCTGGCCGCGATGGGCCTGGGCGAGGGACAGCGAGCGCGGGTGGTGGTGCTTGAAGTGCTGCCCGCGGTGCTCGCCGCGGCGGTAGCGGCGGGGGCATGCGCGTACGTGCTGCCGCGGGTGGTCGCGCCGGCGATCGACCTGTCGGTGTTCACCGGGTCGGCGGCCAGTGTCGCGCTCGCCCCCGACCTGGCTTCCTTCGCGCTGCCGCTCGCCGGGCTGGTCGTCGCGGCGTTCCTGGCACTAGGCGTGGAAATACGAACCGACCGGCGCCACGGCGTGGCCGGAAGCCTCCGAGTCGGCGAATAATGGGAGCACGATGACAGCATCAGAACTTGACGCGCTGGCCGCGACGCGGGGCCATGCCGACTACGGCGAGGGCGCGCTGATCGTGTGCGACCGGCTGGTCCGCATTTACACCGCGGAAGGGATCGAGGTACAGGCGCTGCAGGGCCTGGACCTGCTGATCGAGGCGGGCGAGCTGACCGCGCTCGTGGGCGCGTCGGGCAGCGGGAAGTCCACGCTGATGAACATCCTGGCCGGGCTCGACGCGCCGACCGCCGGCGCGGTGCGGGTGGCCGGTCATGATCTGTCGGCCATGTCGGGACGGCAGCGGCTGTCTTACCGGCGGGCCGTGGTCGGCTTCATCTGGCAGCAGACGGCGCGCAACCTGCTGCCGTACCTGACCGCGTCCCAGAACGTGGAGCTGCCGCTCCAGTTCGCCGGCGCGCGCCGCCGCTCGCGCCGGCGACACGCCGGTGAGCTGCTCGACCTGCTCGGCGTGGCGTACTGCGCGGGGCGGCGCCCCGACCAGATGTCGGGCGGCGAGCAGCAGCGGGTCGCCATCGGCGTCGCGCTCGCGAACTCACCGTCGGTGCTGCTCGCCGACGAGCCGACCGGTGAACTGGACAGCGCGACCGCCGCGTCGGTGTTCGGCGCCCTCCAGACGGCCAACAGCGAGCTGGGGGTGACGGTGCTCGTCGTGACGCACGACCCGGCGGTGTCGTCGATGGTGGGCCGGGTGATCGCGATCAGGGACGGCCGCACCAGCACGGAGACGTTGCGGCATGACTCCGGCGACGGTTCCGGCAACGGGCACGCCGTCGAGTACGCGGTGCTTGACCGGGCCGGGCGCTTGCAGCTTCCGCGCGAGATGACCGAGTCGCTCGGCATGCGCGACCGGGTCCGGCTTGAGCCGGAACCGGACCATATCGGCGTATGGCCGGACCGGCCGTCGGCCGGTCCCGGGGACTCGAGGACAGTGGAGGGCGACGAGTGACCATGGTGGAATTGCGGGACGTGACCCGCACCTACGGCAGCGGGCCGACCGCGACCGCCGCACTGCGCGGAATCACCTTCAGCATCGGCGAAGGCCAGCTCATCGCGCTGCGCGGCCGGTCAGGATCGGGTAAGACAACGCTGCTCAACGTCGTCGGCGGGCTCGACAAGCCGGATGGCGGCTCGATCGTGGTGGCCGGCCACGACGTGACCGCCATGGGCGAGCGCGACCGGATGCGGCTGCGCCGGGAGACCGTGGCGTACATCTTTCAGTCGTTCGGACTGCTGCCGGTGCTGTCGGCCGCGGAGAACGTCGGCGTGCCGCTGCGGATAACCGGGGTCGAAGCGCGGCAGCGCGAAGAGCGCGTCGCCCTGATGCTGTCGATCGTCGGCCTCGGCGATCACGCCAGGCAGCGCCCCGGCGAGCTGTCCGGTGGCCAGCAGCAGCGGGTCGCGATCGCCCGCGCGCTGGCCACCAGGCCCGCCCTGCTGCTCGCCGACGAACCCACCGGCCAGCTCGACCAGGAAACCGGCAAGCAGATCATGCGGCTGCTGCGCGCCGTCGTGCGCTCAGAAGGCGTGACCGCGCTCGTCGCCACCCACGACCCCTCGCTCATCGACATCGCCGACTCGGTCCTGGAACTAGCCGACGGCAGGATCGCCGACGGCAAGGTCGCCGCCGCCTAGCCGCGGCGACCTTGCCGTCGCGGCTGAGGCTAGGCGACCGCCGCGGGGAAGGCGACCGGGCTGCGGTGGCCTGCCTGGTCCACCGCGCGCACGCCGAACTGCACGTTGTCCTTGGAGATGTCCAGCGTCACCGCCGTGACGTTGCCGACGTCGATCGCGCTGGTCCAGTCCGCCGCGGTCGTCTCCCGCATCATGACTTCGTACCCGACGAGGTCTGACTCGGGGTTGGCGTTCCAGGTGAGGGTGGTGAAGTTCGTGCCCGAGTAGGTGGCGGGCGGCGTGGTGTGGATCTCGAGGTTCTTCGGCGTCGCGGGGTTGGTCGCCAGCGCCCACAGGGCAGCGGCGTTCACCCCGGCCACCCGCGCGGTGTAGTCGAAGTCCACGTACTCGATCAGGTCGCCGTTCTGCACTCCGTCGATCACATCGACGTCCCGGTGCTCATGGTTGAAGTTCTCCCGCGGCTCGGTGAACCTGGCCGCCGGGTAGTTATGCTCCTGGAACGAG
>DATMKQ010000382.1:0-6574 GCA_035571275.1 Trebonia sp. | reverse complement strand
CCGCCGCGTTCACCGTGATGGCCCAGCGCAGGCAGCGCGCCCTCGGCATGCTCGCCTCGCTCGGCGCGACCGAGCGCGACGTCAGGTTCGTGCTGATCGTCGACGGCCTGGTGGCCGGCGTGCTCGGCGCGATCATCGGCGGCGCCGTCGGGTTCGGCCTCTGGCTCTGGTACTACCCGCACCTAGAGACCGCCACCGCCCACCGTACCGACCCCCTCGGCCTGCCATGGACGGCCGTGATCATCGGCCTGCTGCTCGCCGTGGCCACCTCCGTCATAGCCGCCGCCTGGCCGGGACGTGCCGTCAGCAAGATCCCGGTGGTCGCCGCGATCTCCGGCCGGATCGAAACGCCGCACGTGATCAGAAGATCGCTGCGCCCTGGTCTCCTGTTCCTGGCCGGCGGCCTGTTCGTACTGTACTTCTCAGGCGGCTGGAACGGCGGCGGCAACGACGCCTACCTGGTCATCGCCGCCCTTGTCGCCTGCGTGATCGCGTGTGCCCTGCTCGCCCCGTTCGCCGTGGACCGGCTTGCCCGGGTGGCGTGGCGTGCCCCGCTAGCCACCCGGCTGGCGCTGCGTGACCTGTCCAGGTACCGGTCCAGGTCAGGCGCGGCGATGGCGGCGGTCTCGTTCGCGGTGTTCATCGCCACCCTCACGGTCGTCATCGCGAGCGTCCAGTATGACAACGCGCTCAGCTACATCGCCCCCAACATGGCGTCCAACCAGCTCATCCTCTATAACCCGGGCAACGATCCGAGCCAGTACCAGCCGGGCCAGTTCACCCCGGCCGCCAAGCTGGCCGGCGTCTATCACGAGGCGGACACGCTAGCCGCGCAACTGCACGCGCCCGCTCCGCTCGCGCTCGACCTGCCAGTCAGCGTCAACGTGCCGACGCCGGGCCAGCCCGCGCAGAACCAGTACGGCACGATCATCTCGCTGCGCAGCCTGCGGCAAGGCGGCCTCATGTACCTGGCCACCCCCGACCTGCTGAAGGCGTTCGGCATCAACGCGAGCGAGATCAAGCCGGCCGCAGACGTCCTCACCATGCGCGCCGGGCTGCCGTCGGCGGGGAGCCTCGCGCTGGTCAACGGGACTTACCTCGCGCAGTCGCCGCCCGGGTGCCCCACCGGGCTGTGCATCCTGAACCCGGTCATCCAGGAGGTGAGCAAGCTGCCGGCCGGCCAGTCCGTGCCGAACACCATGATCACCGAGCAAGCGGTCAGGGCACTGCACGAGACGACGGTTCCCGTCGGCTGGCTGATCCAGGCGCCTTCCGCGCTCACCCCGCAGCAGATCAACGCGGCCCGGCAGGCCGCGGTCGCCCTCGGCACCACGGTAGAGAGCAAGTCCGGGCAGCTCAGCCTCGGCGAGATCAACAACGGAGCCACCGTCGGCGGTATCCTCATCGCGCTCGGCGTGCTGGCGATGACCGTCGGGCTGATTCGCTCCGAGACAGCCGGCGACCTGCGCACGCTCACCGCGGCGGGCGCGGGCGCGCGCACCAGGCGGGCGCTGACCGGAGTCACCGCGGGAGTGATCGCGCTGCTCGGCGCGGCGCTGGGCACCGTGGCGGCCTTCCTGGCCTCGCTCGCGTCGGCGCACTCCAGCCTCACCCAGACGTTCGGTAACGTGCCGTGGTCCGATGTCGGGCTGCTCGTGATCGGCATGCCGCTGGCCGGCGCCGTCGCCGGGTGGCTGCTCGGCGGCCGCGCCCCGTCCGCCGTCGCCCGCCAGCCTCTGGAGTAGAAAATACGGGTCCGGACACGGCCGGAAATCCCCGCATCTCATCAAGAGTGACGGTATCGTCTCACCTCGTGACGGAAGCACCGGCTTTCAGCGTGGTGGCGGATGTTGTCATCGTGAAGGGGGAGACCCCGGCCGCGGACCGGACCTGGCTGACATTCCCCGACGGGACCACGCGCCGCGCGGTCGTCCATGTCATCCACGACCTGCCGCACCTCGTCGTCGAGTCCGTGTTCGGGTTCGACAACGGCTTGTGGGGAACGCTGGCCGGGGGCGGCTTCATCCACGCCTCCCATACACCCCGGGCGCCGCGCCGCCGCGGGCGGCTGCGCCTGGTCACCGACCTGCCGCTAGACGAACGCGGGACTGCCCAGGAAGGCGTCCTGGTCGCCAAGGCCGCGGTCGACGCGGTGCTCAACCGGTGGGGCGACGGGCCCGACACCCCGGCCGGAGTGCGCGCCCGGCTGCGCTGCTCCGGACCAGGGGCGGCCGAGCTGGCGGGCCGCCTCGACGATGAGACGATCCAGCTCGCTGCGGTCGGCGTGCGCCGCCTGTACCGTGACTGGAGCGCGCTGCCCCCGGGGGGCACGCTGCGCCTGACCTGGCCGCTGCACGCGAGCTGGCCGCGCCGTTGATGATCACGGGCTGAGGCAATCCTGAGCCGGCTCATTTCCGCTTCATCGGTAGCGCTGAGCTGCACTTTAGTGCGCGCGCAGGGGTTCCGTCACGAGTCTGTTTACCGTACATTCACCTTGAGCGGACGAAGGTTATCGAGGGAGGTCGCTCTTGGCCTAATGGTTAGCGTGCGGCTCCGCCCACAAGGCGGCGCCGCGCACGGGGGGAGGTGCCCGTGCCCACAGATATGCACGAGGCTCCAGGGGTCGTGCAGCAACTGCGCGATACATGCCATGACATGCGTGAGCCGATCGCGAGCGTACTGGCGCTCACGGCCGCCGCGCTCACCGAGCCCGGATTGCCCGCCGCAGCGCGGCTGCGGCTCGAGCAGATTACCGGACAGGCCGAGTGGCTGGCCGAAATGGTTCACGAGTTCCTGCAAGAGGCGGTGAAGGAAAAACAGGAGTGGGACGAAACCGCCGGAATCAGCATAACGGCCAGCGAAGCGGCCAGTCGCCCCGATGCGGTCTGCGTCGTCGGCGAGGTGATCCGGGCCGGGCGGCTGACCTGGTCCTGCGACCTGTCGGTGACCGCGCCCGCCACGCCGGTCCTGTGCTCACTGCACCCGGTGCTGCTGCGCCGCGTCGTCTCCAACGTGCTGAGCAACGCGGCGCGGGCCGCCGGGCCGTCTGGCCTGGTCACCATACGCATCTGGCAAAGCAAAGGGCTGCTCAGGCTGGTCGTGGAGGACAACGGTCCGGGCTTCGGTAACCTGCCGTGCGGCTTCGGCCTCGGCCTGGCCTGGGTGACGCGCACCGTTGTCAGGCACGGCGGGCGGATCGAGTGCGGCCACGGCGCCGGCGATGGGGCGCGCGTGAGCCTGTGGGTTCCTTGATGAGACTTGTCATTTGCGACGACAACAAGATCCTTTGTGACGCGCTCGGGGTGGCGCTGGGCCGGCGCGGTCATTGGGTGGTGGCGACCGCGAACACCACGGCCGCCGGCATCGCCGCCGTGGCCTCGTACCATCCCGGCGCGTGCCTGCTCGACCTGCGCTTCCCTGACCCGCCTGACGGCCTCGAGGCCGCCCGGGTGATCCGGCAGCGGTACCCGCGGACCGCCGTCCTCATCTTGTCCGGTTTTGTCGATCACGCGGTGCGGGCACAGGCCGTGCGGATCGGCGTCGCGGGGTTCTTGCGGAAGGATCAGAACGTCGATCATGTCGCCGACGCGCTTGACGTGATCGCCGCGGGCGGCGAGATCTTCGATTCTGTGCTGTCGGCCAGGGAGCGTGCCTGCGGGCAGAGCCGGGGCTTGCTGCCCGAGCTGACGCCCAGGGAACGGGAGGTGCTATCCCGGATGGCGGCCGGCCACAGCACCGCGCAGATGGCGTGGGAGATGAACGTCGAGATCAGCACGATCCGTACCTACGTGAAGAACGTGCTGACCAAGCTGGGGGCGCACAGCCGTCTGCAGGCGGTCGCGGTGGCGACCAGGGACCACCTACTTGGGGATGGCGTTTCCCCCATCTGACGTAGGAGCGGCCCGGCAATCGGGGGTTCCGACCAATCCCACGGAGAGCGAGGCTCACGGGCATGGCGATTTCTGTGCTTGTGGTGGATGAGGAGCGAATTTTTGCGGACGTGGTCGCCGCTCAGCTCGAAGCTGAGGAGGATATCGAGGTCGTCGCCGCCGTCGATCCGGGCACGCATGGCGAGTTCCTGCGCGCCGGGCGGCACGCGGACGTCGTGCTGCTGGACGCCGACCTCGCCGACGACGCCGCCATCACCTTGTGCCAGGAACTGACCCAGCTCGGCTCCCGGGTGGTCATGCTCAGCGACACATCGAGCGCCGAGCGCATCGTCGCGTACTTGCGCGCCGGCGCCTCGGGCTGGGTGCGCAAGGACGAATCCTTCGAGCACCTGCTCACCGTGGTGCGCGGCACCATGCGCGGTGAAGCGTGGCTGCCGCCGGCCGAAACGGGAGCCGTGCTCCAGCTCTTGATGCGAACGCAGCGGCAACAGCAGGAAGACGACACGCTGCTCGCCGCGCTGACGCCTCGCGAGCGTGAGGTGCTCGCCTGCCTGGCCGACGGAGACGGGCGCCGCGACGTGGCGGAACGGCTGTACCTGTCGGCCAACACGGTGCGCACGCACCTGCAGAACCTGATGGCGAAGCTTGGGGTGCACTCCACGCTTGAGGCGGTGGCGCTGACCCGCCGGGCCGAGCTTGAGAAGGGGGAGTCGCATTGAGGATCGTGATAGCGGCCACGCATCGCGTGTTCGCGAGTGCGCTGGGGTCGTTGTTGCGCCGGGCGGGTCACGATGTCGTCGGCTACGCGGCGGCCCTTGACGCCGCGACCGACATCATCACGCGTGAGCAGGCGGACGCCTGCGTTGTCGACGCGGAGATGCCCGCTGACCCGGGGGCCTTGAGTCTGGCGATGGCGGTGTCCGCGGGCACCGCCTTCGTCGTGCTAGCGGATTCGGCGGCGTCAGACGGGCTCAGCCGGGCGCTTTCCGCCGGGGTGCACGGCGCGCTCCTGAAGTCCGACGACTTCGTCGAGTTCCTGAGGGTGCTGACCGCCGCCCGCGCCCGGGCCGCCCGGGGCGCCCGGGCCGCCCGGGCGACGAGGCACCCCGCGAACGCGGCCGTGCTGTCACTGTCAGCCCTGGCGGCCCGCCCGGCGATCCGCGCCCGACGGCGCGACCAGCTTGCTCACTGCCTCACCCCGCGAGAACGGGAGGTGCTCGCCCGGCTGGTGCGCGGGGAGTCCACCAGCGCCATGGCCAGCTCCATGGGAGTCCGGCTGTCCACGACGCGGACGCACGTCGATTCTGTGCTGATAAAACTCGGCGTCCATTCGCGACTCGAGGCGATCGCCTTCGCGGTCAGGGAAGGGATCGTCGACGTCGCGGGCAGCGGTGCCGGATTGGACCCGACCGGGCAGAAGGTGCTTGCCGCTCATGCGAACGAAGCTACTCATCGTCGATGAACACCGGGTTTTCTGCCAGGGACTTGAGGCGCTTTTCGCCAGTGAGCCCGATTTCGACCCGATGGTGGCGGCCAACCCGGAACGGGCCCTTGCCGTCGCGACGGCAAGCAAGCCGGACGCGGTGCTCATGGATGTCCGTCTTGAGCACGTCAGCGGGATCGATCTGACCAGGCGGCTGACCCTGCTGCCGTCACCGCCAGTGGTCATCGTGCTGACCGCCGACGCGGATCTCGCCACCGCCGTCGAGGTTATCCGGGCCGGCGCGGCCGGTTTCATCGCCAAGAGCGCGTCGGTCGAGCAGGTCATGAGCGCGGTGCGGGTCGCGGCGCTCGGCGGTAACTGGCTGCCGGCTGGACTGCTCGGCAAGCTGCTGGCCGGCTTCCGCGCGCCCGTTGAGGAGAGGCAGCAGCTCGGGCAGCTCACCGCGCGCGAGCAGCAGGTGCTGGGCCTGCTGGTCAGCGGGATGGACAGGAACCACATCGCGTCGCAGCTGCATCAGTCGCCGAATACGGTCCGCACGTATATCCGGAACATGACAGCCAAGCTCGGCTGCCACAGCGCTATCGAAGTGGTGGCCGTGGCTCTGCGGGCCGGGGTTCGCCCCCAATAACCGAGCGAAGCCCGGTCAGCAGCCACGCCGTGCGAACGACGATCGCCAGATCGGACAGCACGCCGCGACGCTGAAGGTAGTCCAGGTCGATGGCGAGCTTCGGGTGCAGCTCGAGGCTCGCGTAATGCGATTCCGGGTCACCGCTCTCCGTCTCGGCCGACTTCCGCGCCTGTGTGTAGAAGATCTGGCCGGGCCCGGTCAGACCAGGCCGGACCCGCAAGATCTGAAGTTCCCTGGCGTTGTACCACCGGATGAACCGCGGCACCTCCGGCCGCGGGCCGATAAGCGTCATGTCCCCGCGCAGCACGTTGATGAGCTGGGGAAGCTCGTCAAGCTTGGTGCCCCGCAGGCAGCGGCCGACGCGGGTCACACGCGGATCCGCTCGCGCGGTGATGAGCGGGCCAGCCTGATCGGCGCCACAGACCATCGAGCGGAACTTGAGCATGGTGAACGGCTCTCCCCGCCGCCCGGTCCGCGCCTGCCGGTAGAACGCGGGTCCGCTGCTGGTCAGTCGCACGGTGGCCGCGATGACCAGCAGCAGCGGACAGATGAGGACGAGGACGGCGGCGGCCACGACCACGTCCACGGCCCGGCGCGCCACCGAGTCCCCCC
>DATMKQ010000381.1:0-2115 GCA_035571275.1 Trebonia sp. | reverse complement strand
TCACGTCAGCGGCGCCCGCCGCCACCGCGGCAGCCAGCGCCGCGGCCGCGGCGGGGTGCGCACGAGGATCTCGCTCGCGACCACGTACCCGCGCACCTCGACTACCGGGACGTCGCTGCCTTCAGGGAGCCCTCTCATCGTCCCGCCGCGCTGCCGGCCGATTACCCCTGTCCCGTTCATCACGACCTCGACGCCGGCCGGCACGATCAGCCGGATCCGCCCGAAGAACGCGTACACGTTGAGCACCACGTGCCGGTCTTGCAGCAGCGCCTCGCGCAGGTCGAGCACCGCCTCACCGAAGACCGCGGAGCAGGTCATGCTGGCCGGGACGACCCACCGGCCGTAGCGCTCCGCGCTGGTGAAGATCGCGGCGACGGCCTGGCCTCCGTCCAGCCGGAGCGGCTGCCGGTCGGGCATGGCCAGGTCCGCGGTCAGCCCCGCCAAGTCGCCCAGGGTGCGCGCGGTGAGAGCGGCCTCAGACCGTTCCGAATGTTCTTCCCTCGTAAGACGACCGTCGGCAAGCGCCTCAGACAGCACGGCGACGACCCGCTCGCGGTCGGTGTCCGACGCGCGAAGATCGCGGGGACCGGGGCGTGATGGCATGGTCTGAAGATATAACTTCCTCTTGACATCCTCCCTGCCTGAAGGCGGGGATTCCAGCTACTTACGTCCGGCTAAGGAGGGCAAGTAGTTGAGGTTCGCGGTTCACGGGCCGGGCTGCCCCGTCGCCTCCCCGCGCAGTCGCGGCGTGCCCCGCCGCGATGTTCCTGGCCGCGTTCACGTCAGCGTTGATCGTCAGGCCGCAAGCCCGGCACCGGAACCTCGATTGGCTCTCTCTCGATTCCGGATCACGGTGCCCGCAACCCGAGCAGGTTTGCGACGTGTACGCGGCGTTGATTTTCTCGACCCTTCCGGGCGCCTTATCCTGCAGGCGGCGTTCCAGCACGCCCCAGCCCGACCGCAGGATCTCCCGGTTGAGCCCAGCCTTGGCGTGGACGTTCCGGCCCGGCTCCTTGGCCGTTCCCCTAGCCGAGCGGGTCATGTTCCCGATCCGCAGGTCCTCGACCCTGATCACGTCGAACCGACGGGCGATGTCCGTGGAGGCCTTCTCTGCCCAGTCCTTGCGCCGGTCAGTCTCGCGAGCGCGCAGCCGGGCGATGGCCAGCCGCACGCGCCTGCGGCGGTTCGAGCCGCGGCGCGCGCGGGAGAGCTTGCGCTGCAGCAGCCGTATGCGCTTGCGTTCGCGCACAGTCAAGCCGGGTACCTGCAGCAGTTCCCCGGTCGACAGCGCCGCGGACACAGCCACGCCCCGGTCAATGCCCACAACCTCTCTGGTGCCGGGAGCCGGGACCGGTTCCGGGACGGCGGCGAAGGCGACATGCCAGCGCCCTGCGCGGTCCATCGTCACTCGGTAGGACTTCACCCCTTCGGGCACCGTGCGGGACCAGCGGAACCGCACCCACCCAGCCTTCGGCACCCAGACCTGGCCGACGTGGCGGGACATGCGGCGGACGTCCCACTGCTTGCCGCGCCGCCCCACGATCCGGAACCCTTCGTCTCGCCCAGCCTTACGCCACGACGGCCGCCCGGCCGGGTTCGCCGGGTCGAAGAAGGCGCCCACCGCCTGGGCGAAGTCCCGCAAGGCCTGCTGCTGTATCGTCTGGGAGCCCTGGGCCAGCCACGGATGGGCTGCCCGCGCCTGCGTGAGCTGCCTGCACTGTTCCAGGTAGCCCGGCGCGCTGTTACGGCCCGGCCGCCAGTGCACGTGCTGCTCGACCGCCAGGTTCCACACGAACCGGGCATGCGCGCAGTGGCCGCGCAGCACAGCTTCCTGGGCAGGCGAGGGCAGCAGGCAATACCGAGACATACGAACACACTAACGACCACCACTGACATTCCAGAGGAGGTGAAGCGGAGTTTCCTCCCCGGCCTCAAGGCCCGGGTCTCCACTCCGCGATCCCCATGACCGAGGTATCACAGCGCGCACGCGAAGAGAACGTCTCCCTTGTCAGGTTCCTGTACGCCGACCACGGCGGGATCATCCGCGGCAAGGCCGCGGCAGCGGCCCGGCTGGCCGAACGGATCGAGAGCGGCATCGGCCACACCCGGGCGATG
>DATMKQ010000380.1:0-17570 GCA_035571275.1 Trebonia sp. | reverse complement strand
CAGCTGCGGGACCGGTACGGCGTCCGGGAGATCAGGATGTTCAGGAAGGGCTATTTCGGCACGCCGGTCGAGGAGAGCGTCGTCAACCAGATGCTGCACAACTGCGACTTCGCCGTCGCCGCGATCGGTGATTGAGGCTCGTGCAGCGCGGCCAGTTTGGCCGATGGGATAGTGCTGGAGCGGGCGGGCATCCCCGCGGTCAGCCTTTGCACAGATGCCTTCCGTATCACCGCCGAGGCGATGGCGAACCAGCTTGGGTTCCCG
The DNA here is from genome assembly GCA_035571275.1 of Trebonia sp. Lineage (GTDB taxonomy): Bacteria > Actinomycetota > Actinomycetes > Streptosporangiales > Streptosporangiaceae > Trebonia. The sequence goes on along the minus strand of DATMKQ010000380.1, from coordinate 17,306 downwards.
GGTTACCAGTACGTCGCGCTCCCCCACCCGATCGCCAGCCGCACCGAGAAGGAGATCGACGAGATCGCGCGCGACGCGCTCCCCGAGGTCATCCGGGTGCTCGGCGCCGGGCTGACCATCAGACCGGTGGACTAAGGAGCCGGCTGGTCTGTGCCAACAGGAAGGAGAGAGGCGGCATGACGTCCGCTGAGGAGCCACCCGTCGTCGACGACGCTCCGCTGGCCGACCCGGCCGAGGTCCGCCGCGCTATGGAGTACTACGCCGAGCACGGCTGGACCGATGGCCTGCCGGTCGTCCCGGTCACCGAGTCCTACCTCGCCGAGTTCCTCGCCACCACGGACCGGGATCCGCATGAGGTGCTCATCCCGATGCCGCATCTCAACAAGAACCTCACCGTCCGGCTGGCCGCGATCAACGCGGCGCTGGCCGGCTGCCTGCCTGAGTACTTTCCCGTCCTCGTAGCCGCCTGGGACTCCTTCCTCAAGGACGGCATGGTGACCAGGGCGATCTGGCAGTCCACCACAGGAACCGCCGGGTTCGTCGTGGTCAACGGCCCGGCCCGGCAGCGGATGGGGCTGAACTGCCGGGGCAATGTGTGGGGTTCCGGGTTCCGCGCCAACGCGACGATCGGCCGGGCCATCAGGCTCGGCGCGATCAACGGGCTGGGCCTGCGACCGCACGTATTCGACCAGGCCACCCAGGGCACGCCCGCCAAGTACTCCTGCTGCATCGGGGAGAACGAGGAGGACAGTCCGTGGTCGAGCCTGGCCGCCGACAACGGGATCGGCCCGGACGACAGCGCCGTCTCCGCGACCGTCATCCGCTCGGTGCTGCACATCGAGGCCCGGCACACCACGGTCCCTGAGCAGCTCGCGGCGGACTTCGCCGACTCACTCTGCCGTACCGGCGCGCTGGTCCGGGCGCGGGCCAGCGGCTACGTGGTGCTGAACCCGGAACACGCCCGGCTGCTCGACAAGGCCGGCTGGACCAAGCAGGACCTGCGCCAGGCGATAGTCGAGCGTGGCTTCCGGACCTACCGGCAGCTTGCCGGGGCCGGCAAGGAGGCCATCGCCGCCGGCACCGGCTGGCGGCTGCCCGCCGACCACCCGGACGCGATCGAGCAGCGCCCGCCCGAGGACCTGGACAGCCCGGTGCAGCTGATCAATTCCGTGGAAGCGATCCAGATCGTGGTGGCCGGCGCGCCGAACGCGGGCGTCTCCTCGATCGTAGAAACGTTCGGCCCCTTCGACCGCGCGCCGGCGATCAGCAAGGTGGCAGAAAAGGAATAAGGCGGCCGCGGCTCACCAGACGGACGCGGTGAGCTGCTGGCCATCATCGCATCGGAGAACCTCGCCTCGCGGTGCGGGCGGCGGCGGTACCGGCAGAGATCTTCCGCTGCCGGATTGCCGTGTCCGGTGCCGGGAGTTGCTCGCGTGGTTCGGCGACGAGGCGACTCCGGCCTTGGCGCTGCCGGCGATCCTTCTACCTTGATGCGCAGGCGACAAACGGCCAGAGCGCGTTGCGTGCGTCGATACAACCTGCTGATTCGAGCCTGCCCGGCGTCTTGATTCTGGCCGGCCAGGGCAGCAAGCTCGATACTGCGCAAGCGGCGTCGCCGAGGTAGAGGAGCAATGCGTGATCAGCCCGATCACTGAGCCGAGCCGGCAGACGCCCGTGTACGGAGAGTTCGATGTCGTCGTGGTCGGCGGCGGTCCCGCCGGGATCATGGCGGCCACCGCCGCCGCGCGTACCGGGCACGCCACCCTCTTGATAGAGCGGTACGGGTTCCTCGGCGGCGCCGGGACCGCCGGGGGCCTGTCCACGTTCTGCGGACTGCACGCGCGGACCAACGGCCAGGACATCCGGGTGATCCGCGGGCTGGCCGACGAGCTGCTCGACCGGCTCACCAAGCTGGACGGCCTGAACGCGCCGCACTTGACGATCGCCGACGGCATCGCCGCGCAGGCGTTCGACATCTCGGCCTACAAGATCGCCGCCGACGAGCTCGTCACCGGATCCGGCGCCCGCATTCTGTTCCACGCGATGGCCGTGGGCGCGGTCATGAAGAGCGATACGGAGATCGACGCCATCCTGCTCGAGTCCAAGTCAGGGCGGCATGCCGTCCGGGGACGTTTCTTCATCGACGCGTCGGGCGACGGCGACCTCGCCGCGTGGACCGGCGTGCCGTACGAGAAGTCCCCGCCGGTCGACGGCATGATGTACCCGTCGCTGATGTTCCGCATCAACGGTGTCGACGTGGCGAAGGCCGGCCCGGCGCCGTGGCGCACCGTCGAGCGGCTGATGGACGAGGCGGAGAAGGCGGGCACCCACACGTTCCCGCGCAAGAAGCCGATCGTCCGCCCGCAGCGCAACCCGCTTGAGTGGCGGGCCAACCTCACCCAGCTGCGCCGCGAGGACGGCGGCGCGATCGACGGCACCGACGTGGACGAGCTCACCAGGGGTGAGCTGATCGGCCGCCAGCAGGCGCTCGACGCGTTCACGTTCATCAGGGACCGGACGCCAGGCTTCGAGGACTCCTACATCGTCGACATCGCCCCGCAGATCGGCATCCGCGAGACCCGCAGGATCATCGGCGCCTACCAGCTCACGGAGGACGACGTGCTCGGCTGCGCCGACTTTGACGACACGATCGGCGTGAACGGCTGGCCGGTCGAGTCGCACGTGGCGGGCACCGTCGAGTTCCGCTGGCAGCGCGACCCGCGCGGGTTCAACCAGCTCCCGTTCCGCATCATCGTGCCCGGCGGCATCAGCAACCTGTACGTGACCGGCCGGTGCGCGTCGATGACGCACGGCGCGCAGTCCGCCGCCCGGGTGACCGGGCCATGCTTCGCGATGGGCGAGGCGGCCGGCACGGCCGCCGGCATGGCTCTCGACGCGCACGTCGACGGCGCCGAGGTCGACATCCCCGAACTGCAGCGCCGCCTGGAAAACCACGGCGCCTACCTGGGCCGCACCGCCCCCGAAACCGTGCTCTAAAGCCGGTTTTTCTGATGGTGCTGAAGGTTCGACCGCCCGCAGCGTCTGGGACTCGCGTCGCATGGCGCGTCGCGACGCGGGTGGCGTCAGGGGATGGGAGCGGGCCGCGCCTGACTTAGCTCACCTTGTGACCAGAATATTTCGGCTATATCCGTATATATCTACCCGACACAATGGTCACTCGGTGTGCGAAGTCAAAACCAGAGGCTGATGTGACTGGTGGGATCACGCGGTGGCGGGGTGCGGGTCCTTGATGGCGCCTGGGGCGGTCACCGGCAGCCACATTCCTGCTCCCCAGGCGCGGCCGCCTCACCAGTTACTCGGGCTGGGGACGCGCGGCCGCCGCGCCATTCGGCAGCAGCCCGGGTAACCGGTCGACGATTCAGCACTGGTGCCGTGCGGCGCCTTCCGTTCCAGTCTCGCTCTGCCAGCGCCGCGCCAGCGGCGACCACGTCGGCGGTGTTCAGGCCGACCCTAGGCACAGCTGCCTCCCGACAGCGAGCCTGAGAAAGGTCCGCAACAAGCTGGTCGCTGGTGGTGGTGAGGTCACAACGGCGTGGCGGCGGCGGTGTTCGCTCGGACAACCGCGGAACCGTGCTGGTCCTCCCCCCTTGCCGGCGGCGGCGCACAGCAGCAAGCTCTGTACTGTGCCAGACCGCAAGCTGCGATCTAATTTCACCCCGGGGACCACGCCGTGGGCGATGCGCCGGGCGCAGTGGACCGCGCTCGGGCTGACCGACGCCGACCTGGAAAAGCCGAAGATCGCGATCGTCAACTCCTCCTCCCAGCTGGCCTCGTGCTTCAGCCACCTGGACGAGATCGTGGCACCGCTCAAGGCCGCCATCGCGCAGGCGGGCGGCGTCGCGTTCGAGGTCCGCACCGCGGCCCCGAGCGACGCGATCACCAGCGCCGGGGCCGCCGGGCAGTACATCCTGCCCAGCCGTGACCTGATCGCCAGCGACATCGAGGTCGCGGTCGAAGGCGCGCTGCTCGACGGCATGGTGTGCCTGGCGTCCTGCGACAAGACCACGCCGGGCCAGCTCATGGCGGCGGGCCGGCTGAACATCCCGACGATCATCGTCGCCTGCGGCTACCAGCCGTCAGGCGTATATAACGGCGAGTCCGTCGACTTCGAGGACATCTTCCGGTTCGCCGGGCACGTGAACGCGGGCCGGATGACGGTGGAGGAACTCGGGGAGATGTCACGCTGCGCGGTCACCGGCCCCGGCGTCTGCGCGGGCATGGGCACCGCGAACTCCATGCACCTGGCGGCCGAGGCGCTCGGCATGGCGCTGCCTGGCAGTACCCCGGTGCTCGCACGCGGCGACAGGATGTGGGCCGCGGTCAGGCAGGCTGGCTCCCGCATCGTCGCGGTCGTCGAAGAAGATCAAAAGCCCAGGTCACTCCTAACGAAGGCGGCTTTCTCCAATGCCGTTACCGCGATCCTGGCGGTCAGCGGGTCCGTGAACTGCCTCAAGCACCTGCAGGCGATTGCTGTGGAGGCCGGGTGCGACGTGGACGTGTACCGGCTGTTCGAGGAGCTCGCGCCCAAGGTCCCGCTGCTGACCGACGTGAAGCCGAACGGCGACACGCAGATCACCGCGTTCGAAGCGGCGGGCGGCACGCTCGGCCTGCTGAAGCAGCTAGGCGCGCTGCTCGACCTGTCGGCGATGACGGTCGGCGGGATTACGCTCGGGCAGGCCGTCGCGGCGGCGACGGTCGACGAGGACGTGATCCGGCCGCTGGACAAGCCGCTGGCGACGCACCCGGGCATCGTGGTGATGCGCGGCTCGCTGGCGCCCGACGGCGCCGTGCTGAAGCGGACGGTCGCCGACGACGCGCCGCTGACTTTCCGGGGCCCGGCGAAGGTGGTGCGTTCCCGTGAGGAGGGCGTCGCGGCGGCGAAGGGCGGCCGCTTCACGCACGGCGACGTCGTGGTGCTCACCGGGCTCGGGCTGCGCGGCTCCCCCGGTATGGGGCTGACCTCGGCGCTCATGTTCGCCATCGACGGCGCGGGCCTGTCGACGAAGGTCGCCGTGATCACCGACGGCCAGATGTCCGGCCTGGTCAACGGGGGCCTTGTGGTCGCCGAGGTGGCGCCGGAAGGCGCCGCGGGCGGGCCGCTCGGGCTGGTCAGGGACGGCGACGTGATCTCGATCGACGTGGATGAACGGGCGGTCGATCTCGAGGTGAACGCCGACGAGCTTGACCGGCGCCGGGCCGAGCTGCCGCCGCTGGGGGTTCCGACCGGGTGCGGGTGGCTGTCGGTGTACGCGCGCACGGTGGGACCGCTCGCTCGCGGCGCGACGTTGAGCCATGGTGTATCGAGATAACAGAAGGTAGAGGGCGCCGTGCGTGCCGTTCGGTATATCGATAAAGAAGTGGGGACGGCCGTTGCTGATGTGCCGGACCCTAGCCCGGCACCAGATGAAGTTGTGATCGCTGTTGATGCCTGCGGGTTGTGCGGGTCCGATGTTCATTCGGTGCAGAACGGGCAGTGCACGCCCGGGCAGATCCTTGGGCATGAGTTCAGCGGGCGGATCGTGGCGCTCGGCGCCGAGGTGACCGGGTGGTCGCAGGGGCAGGCGGTGGCCGCGTCGCCGCTCGGGTCGTGCGGGAAGTGCCGGATCTGCATGCGCGGGCTGGCGTTCCGCTGCCCGGCCGCGCCGAACATCGGGATCAACCGCCAGGGCGCCTACGCCGAGTACGCGGCCGCGCCGGCCAGGCAACTTGTGGCACTGCCCGAGGAACTGCCCATCGAGGTCGGGTCGCACGCGGAGCCGCTGTCGGTGGGCTCGCAGGCGGTGAAACTGGCTCAGGCCGGGCCGGGCGACCCGGTGCTCGTGTACGGAGTGGGGCCGATCGGACTGTACGTGATCATGGCGCTGCGACTCGCTGGGGCCGGGCCGATAGTCGCGGCCGGGCGCTCGGCCGGGCGGCGCGCGGCGGCCGCCGACGTGGGGGCCGACGTGGTGATCGACACGCGCGAGATCTCCGTGGCTTCCTACGCCGAGCAGTCGGGCATGCGGTTCGCGGCGGCGCTGGAGTGTTCGGCGGCGCCGGGGGCGTTCAGTGAGGCGATGGGGGTGCTCGAGCCCGGCGGGACGTGCGTCGAGGTCGCGCTGACTCCGGAGGTCGCGTCGCTGCCGCTATTCGGGATGCTCAGCGAGGGGCTGCACCTGGTGGGCGCGTGCGCGTTCTCCGACGAGACGTACCGCGAGTCGGTGGCGCACCTCGCGGCCGGGCGGGTGCCGGTGGAGCGGCTGGTCAGCGAGCGGGTGTCACTTGATGACACGCCGGACGCTCTGCGGCGGCTGCAGACGCCCGGGTCGCTGGTGCGGATCCTGTCGCGGCCTCAGCGGTGAAGTCGGGGCGGGCTGGGTGGGACCAAGAGATAAAGGAGCCTGATACGTGGAAGAGTTCGCGGGCAAGACCGCCGTCGTCACCGGCGCGGGCAGCGGGATGGGCAAGGCGTTCGCGCTGCGCTGGGGCGCGGAGGGGATGAACGTCGTCATCGGTGACATCCAGCAGGACGCGCTCGATGCCACCGTCGCTGAGCTTTCCGCCGCGGGGGCGCCCGTGCTGGGGCTGCGGACCGACGTGTCCAAGCTCGCCGACATCGAGGCGCTCGCGGATGCGGCGGAATCCCGGTTCGGGCCGATTCACCTGGTGAACAACAACGCGGGCGTGGAGGGGTACCTGGACGGGCCGATCTGGGAGGCCACGGCGAAGGACTGGGACTGGACGCTATCGGTCAACCTCATGTCGGTCATCTACGGCGTGCGAACGTTCGTGCCGCGGATGCTCGCGCACGGCGAGCCGGGGCACGTCGTCAACACCTGCTCGATGACTTCGGTGATCGCGGCGGGCAACATGTACGGGATCTGCAAGCACGCGATCCTGGCGCTGACCGAGGTGCTCGCCTCCGACCTGAAGGCGGCCGGGGCTCGCATCGGCGCCACCGGCCTGTGCCCGGGAATCATCGCGACGAACCTGTTCCACGGATCGCGGAACCGGCCGACGGTCTTGACCAACTCGAGCGGGATGTCTTCTTCCGGGGCGGCTTTGCGGGAGTCGATGCACGCGACGCTTTCGAAGGGCATGCCGCCGTCTGAGGTCGCGGACAAGCTCGTGACCGCGGTGCGGGAGAACGCGCTGTACCTGCTCACCGACCACGAGTGGGACAGCCGGGTAGTGGCCAGGCACGAGGCGATCATGGCCGGGGCGGTCGGCCCGGCCGCCACCGGGATCCTAGACGCGGAGGGCGTCCGATGAGCGCGAAGTACGGTTTCGACGGGCAGATCGCGGTGATCACGGGCGCCGCGGCGGGGTTCGGGCTCGCGGTGGCGACGCGGCTGGCCGAAGAGGGCGCTCGGCTTGTGCTCGTGGACCGCGCCGCCGACCAGCTGCACGAGGCGGCGTCGAAGCTGTCCGGGCTGCCTGTGGTGGCCGACGTGTCGCAGGAGTCCGAGGTGGACGGGTACGTGCGCGCGGCGATGGAGGCCCACGGGCGGATCGACCTGTTCTTCAACAACGCCGGGATTGAGGGGCGGATGGCCCCGATGACCGAGCTTTCCGTCGAGGACTTCGATCGCGTGTGGGCGGTCAATGCGCGCGGGGTGTTCATGGGGCTGCGCGCGGTGCTGAAGGTCATGAAGCCGCAGGAGTCCGGCGCGATCGTGAACACGGCGTCGATGGCGGCGATCAAGGGGGCGGCGACGTTCTCCCCGTATATCGCCTCGAAGCACGCGGTGCTCGGCCTCACGAAGTCCGCGGCGCTGGAAGGCGCGCCGTACGGGATCCGGGTGAACTGCGTGGCGCCGGGGCACATCGACACGCGGATGGCGCGGGCGCTGACGGCGCAGATCGACCCTTCGGATCCGGAGGGGGTGTTCCGGTCGGTGTCTGATTCGGTGCCGCTCGGGAAGCGGTACGGCACGGCGGTTGAGGTCGCCAACCTGGCCGTGTGGCTGCTGTCGCCGGAGGCGGAGTACGTGTCCGGCGCCTTGTACCTGATCGACGGCGCCCTCAACGCGGGCTGACCTGGACCGGGGCCGGGCCGGGTTAGCGGGCGAAGCTCGACGCCAGGACCGGGGGGAGGTTCGCCTGCTCCAGCTGGCGCAGGGCGGCCACGACCGCCGTGAAGTGCTCGCGGGTCAACTGCTCGGCGGTTGCCGCGTCGCCTGCGATCACCGCGTCGATGATGTCCAGGTGCTCCTTCGCGCCCTGCGCGAGCCGGCCGGGCAGCAGCGACACGTGGAACTGGTAACGCACGCCCTGGTGCCGGAGCCGGTCGATGATGCCGGCGGCGGTGTGCTGGCCTGCGATCTCGCGGATCTTGGCGTGCACCTGGTCGCTCACCCTGCTGTCGGTGAGCACATCGCCGTTCTTGACGGCGACGGTCATCTCGTCGGCCAGCGTCCGCAGCACGCGATGGTCGTCCGCGGTGGCGTTGGCCGCCGCCTTGGCCGCGCACATCCCTTCGACAACGCCCCGGACCTCGAGGATCTCGATCCCCTCCTCGATGGTGATCGGCCGTACCCACGCGCTGCGGTTGCGCTGCCGGGTGACTAGGCCCTCGTTCTGCAGCAGGGCGAGGGCTTCCCTGACCGCGCCGCGGGAGGTGTCATACTTCTGCGCCAGCTCGCTTTCCACCAGCCGCTGCCCCGGGGCAAGCTCCCCGCGGTAGATGGCCATCCGCAGCTTGTCCAGCAAGCTGACCGTTTCTGGCAGGCCTTGCTCGATGTCGTGGGTCTGCAACGCTGTCCTCTCGTGCCCTTGCCTCGAATACAGGATGGCAGACGAAATTGCTAACACTGTCACCGGCACACTCACCTGGGCAGCAAGCCGCCGTGGCGGCGAGGCGGCGAGGCGGCGAGGCGGCGAGGCGGTGAGGCGGCCTGGCGTAGAGTTTGGCTCCGGTGCAGGTATCCGCACGCGGTGGATTCCATTTCGTCACATCAGGAGCAGCCGTTGCGACTTGGCCCGCCCGCGGAAGGGCCGTCCCGACAACGTGGAAGATCCTCCGTGCTGGAGGACGGAGGATCTTCCACGCTGACCGCTTTGCTGCGGCTCCTGCCGCCGGAGACGGCGCATACCGTTGGGTTCTGGGTGATTCGGGTCGCGGGCGGGGTTCCGGGGGGCGGGTGGGTGCTGCGGCGGTTGTTCGCTCCGTGCGATCCCGAGCTGCGGGTGCGGGCGCTTGGGCTGGACTTTCCCGGGCCGCTCGGGCTGGCCGCCGGGTTCGACAAGGACGGGCACGGCGCGGTCGCGCTCGCCGCGCTCGGGTTTGGGTTCGTCGAGGTGGGGACGGTGACCGCGCGGCCGCAGCCGGGGAACCCTCAGCCACGGATGTTCCGGTTCCCGGCCGAGCGTGCGCTGGTCAACCGGATGGGGTTCAACAACCAGGGCGCCGCCGCGCTGTCGGCGCGGCTGCGCTCGCTGGCCTGGCCGCGGCCGGTCATCGGGGTGAACATCGGCAAGACCAAGGCGGTGCCCGAGGACGAGGCCGTCGCCGACTACGTGACCAGCGCGCACCTGGTCGCCGACGCGGCGGACTACGTGGTCGTCAACGTCAGCTCGCCGAACACGCCTGGGCTGCGCGACCTGCAGGCGGTCGAGAAGCTCCGGCCGCTGCTTGTCGCGGTGCGCGCGGCATTGGACGAGGCCTCGCCGCGGCGGCGGGTGCCGCTGCTGGTGAAGATCGCCCCCGACCTCGCCGACGAGGACATCGACGCGGTCGCGTTCATGGCGGTCGACCTTGGCCTGGACGGGATCATCGCGACCAACACCACGATCTCCCGCGAGGGGCTGCACGACAGCGCGGCGGTGGCCGACGCCGGGCCCGGCGGCATGTCCGGCGCGCCGCTGAAGGCCCGCGCCCTCGAGGTGCTCCGCCGCCTGCACGCCCGGACCGGCGACCGGCTGGTGCTGGTGGCGGCCGGCGGCATCGAGACCGCCGACGACGCGTGGGATCGGCTCGCCGCCGGCGCGACCCTGCTCCAGGCGTACACCGCGTTCATCTACTCCGGGCCGCTGTGGCCGCACCGCGTCCAGGCCGAACTGGCGCGGCGGATACGCCGCGACGGGCAGCCGGGCGACACGAACGCCTAGCCTGCTGGACATGCTGTGCACGATGAAGTCGAGGCGCTGAAGCAGTTACCGGTTCGGCAGACGCGGAGAAGCGGTGGCAATCGTCACGGATTAGCCGGAAAATACTGGCGGGGAGTTGACCTGCCAACGGGAGAAGAGCGTCTAGTGACTGCTGACTCAGCCGGATCGAACCGGCGACCGCATGCTATCGACACGACGGTTCCGCACTCGGCGCGGATCTGGAACTACTGGCTGGGCGGTAAGGACAATTACGAGGTCGACCGCATGGCCGGTGACCAGTTCATTCAGGCGTTCCCTGAGATAGCCGTCATCGCTCGCGCCAGCCGGGCGTTCATGGGGCGGGCTATCAGGCACCTCGCCGCCGAGCAGGGAATCCGGCAGTTCCTTGACGTCGGCACCGGCCTGCCCACGTTCGACAGCACGCACGAGATAGCGCAGCAGGTCGCGCCCGAGTCGCGCATCGTCTACGTGGACAACGACCCCGTGGTGCTGCTGCACGCGGAAACGCTGCTCGTGTCAGCGCCCGAGGGTGCTACCGACTACATCGACGCCGACATGCGGGATCCAAAGCGGATCATAGGCGAAGCCGGCAAGACGCTGGACTTCACCCGTCCCGTCGCGGTTATTTTCCTGGGCGTGCTCGGACACGTGCCCGACGACGAAGAGGCGCTGTCGATCGTCCGCCGGGTGATGGACGCGATGCCTTCCGGGAGCTACCTGGTGTTCGCCGACGGGACCAATGTGGTGCACGGCGAACAGGGCGAGGCCGCTCAGGACGAGTACAACGAAAGCGGAGCCGAGCCGTACACCCTGCGCAGCCCAGAACAGCTCGCGCAGTTCTTCGACGGGCTTGAGATGGTGGAGCCTGGCCTGGTCTCCGTACCACGGTGGCATCCCGAACCGAGCCCCCTCGGCGTCCCGGATGAGCTTGACCAGTTCGGCGGGGTGGGCCGCAAGCCGTAGTCGGCCACGGGCATGCGGTCACACCGGCAACACCTGGGCCGCGCTCGGTCGGCCCGTGGCGGGAGCACAACCGGGGGGGAGGAAGTGTGTCCGTGGGGACAACGGAGTGTTTCCGCTGGTGCGCGGTGCTTGCCTACGGCTAGCCGGTAGATCAGGCTCGTAGTGTGTCAGAGCAGACCATTCCACGACCGCATCACGTCCCGGCGCCCGAGCCGGACCTGACGCCGGAGGCTATCGTCGCCCGGGCCAAGGCGCTGATCCCGGCGGTCCGCGAGCAGGCGGACGAGGCGGAAAGGCTCGGGAAGCACACGCCCGAGCTTGACCAGAAGTTCACCGAGGCCGGCTTCTACCGGATCCTGCAGCCCCGCCGTTTCGGCGGCTACTCCTTCGGCATGCATACCTTCTGGCGGGTCATACTCGCCATCGCCGAGGGCGACGCGGGCACCGCCTGGGGACTGTGTCTGGGTGCGCATCACGCGCAGGGCGTCGGCGCATTTTTCCCCGAGGAAGGGCAGATAGACCTCTTCGGGCCGCACGGCGACTTCAAGTGCCCGCATCGCGCGGCGCCGATGGGGACCGCGACGCCCGTGGACGGTGGGTACGTCGTGAAGGGGCAGTGGGACTACTGTTCCGGGGTCGGCTACGCGACCCACTTCATGTGCAACACGATCGTCCCCGGCCGCGAGTCGCAAGGGCTGCTCACGATCTGCACGCCGATCGAGAACGTCACGGTCATCCCCGACTGGGGCAACGGCAACATCATCGGGATGAACTCCAGCGGCTCCAACAGCGTGCGGGTCGACAACGTGTTCGTTCCCGAGCACTGCACCTGCTCCGGGGACTGGACGCATAACACCACCGATGCCGCGCCGGGCATGTACCTGCACGACGACCCGATGTTCTGCGGCCGGATCTACGCGATGTACCACATCGGCCTGGTCATCCCGGTGATCGGCGCGGCCAAGGGCGCGCTGTTCGAGTACGAGAACATCATCAGGACCAAGAACACGTACTTCGCGCCGCAGGTGCCCAGGTACACGGTCGATGAGTACCAGCGGCACTACGGTCAGGCGCGGGCGAACATCGACAGCGCTGAGGCCATCATCATGCAGATCGGCCTGCGGTACGCGGAGCTGGCCGAGCGCTGGCACCGCACCGGTGAGCCGTTCACCCGCGAGGACGACGCCGCGATGTACTCGATGGTCCAGGTCGCCGCGCGGCTCGCCAGCCAGGCCACGACCGAGCTGTTCGCCGCGGCCTCGTCCTCGGCGGCCAAGCGCGGCACCGCGATGCAGCGGCACTATCGGGACATGGCCATGTATCTCGGACACATCTCGGCCCGGCACGATATCGTCGCCGCCGAGGTGGCGCGGATGCACTTCGGCCTGAAGGACAATCTTTTTTAGGAGCATCAATGGCACGACGCGAGACACCGCCGTTCCGCGCCGATCATGTTGGGAGCCTGCTGCGGCCGGAAGCGCTGCACCAGGCGCGCGCCGCCTTCGCGGCCGGGGAGATCGACGCCGCGGAACTCGCGGCCGCCGAGGACCAGGCGATCACCGACGTGGTCCGGCTCCAGGAGGACGCGGGGCTGCGGTCGGCGACCGACGGGGAGTTCCGCCGCGAGCAGTGGCACTCCGACTTCCTCTACGCCATCCCGGGCATCCGCAAGGGCGCGCTCGGCTCGCCGCTGCCCGTCTACCGCAAGGACGGGCAGATCTCCTGGACGCCGAACGCCACGGAGATCACCGGGAAGGTCCACCTGGAAGACGTCATCTTCGGCGACCACTTCAGGTTCCTCGCCGACACCGTCACGACGGCGACCCCGAAGCTCACCGTCCCCTCCCCCAGCATGGCGCACTTCCGGGCCGACACGACGAACAGCCCTTATAGGGACTCCGCTGCTCCGGGGGGACGACCCCCCGCACCCCCCGATACAACCGGCTATGACGAGTTCCGCGCCGACATCGCGGCCGCCTACGCCGCCGAGGTCGCGGGGCTGTACGCGCTTGGCTGCCGGTACCTGCAGTTTGACGACACGATCTTCGCGTTCCTCAACGATCCAGGATGGCGGGCGAACGCCGCGGCCACCGGCCTGGACCCCGAGCACCAGCACGAGGTCAACGTCGCCGTCATCAACGAGGCGCTGGCGGGCAAGCCCGCCGACATGGCGGTCACCGTGCACATGTGCCGCGGCAACTACCGGTCGGCGTGGTTCTCCTCCGGCGGGTACGACTTCGTGGCCGAGGGGGTCTTCGGCGGGCTCCAGGTCGACGGGCTGTTCCTCGAGTACGACGACGAGCGGTCGGGCACGTTCGAGCCGCTGCGGTTCGTGCCCGACGACCAGGTCGTCGTGCTGGGGCTTGTCACCACCAAGACGCCGGAGCTGGAGTCCAAGGACACCCTCAAGCGGCGCGTCGAAGAGGCCGCCAAGTACGTGGACATCGACCGGCTCTGCCTGTCGGGGCAGTGCGGGTTCGCCTCGACCGTGGAGGGCAACTCGCTCACGATCGACTCCGAACGCGCGAAGCTCGAGCTCATCGTCGAGACCGCCGAAGAGATCTGGGGCTAAAGCCCAGCCATGGAGCCGCTGGTCATCGCCGGGCAGGGGCATTTCTTTACCGGGCTGCGGAAGCACACCGGGGCGGCCGGCACGAGCGTGGCCGGGACGCATGTGGAGTATCAGACGCCACCGGCCGTTCGGGACAATCTTGTTCTTGTTCATGGGGGCGGTGGGCAGGCCCTTGACATGCTCACCACCCCGGACGGGCGGGACGGGTGGGCCACCCTGTTCCTGCGTGACGAGTTCGCGGTGTACACCGTGGACCGGCCGGGGCTGGGGCGGTCGCCGTATCACCCTGACATCTACGGGCCGTACGGGGTGCCCGCGGCGTACGAGAGCTTCGTGGCGACGTTCGCGGCGCCGTCGCCGCCCGGGCTGCCCGAGCATACCCAGTGGCCGGGCAGCGGCGGGCGTGACGACCCCGCCCTCGCGACATTCCTGGCCTGGCAGGAGCCGTTTCCCCCGGATGCGGTGCGGGCGCACGAGGACATGCGGGCAGGCGCGGCCGGGCTGCTGGACAGGATCGGCGCGTCGGTGCTGCTCACGCACTCGTTCGGCGGCGGGTTCGGGTGGCTGGCGCTGTCCGAGCGGCTCCCGCTGGTGAAGGCCGTGGTGGCGGTCGAGCCCGCCGGGCCGCCGTTCGTAAAGCACCCGGCGCTCGGGGATTTCACGTACGGGCTGACGGCGGTGCCCGTGTCGTTCGGACCAGGGCATGGCGAGGCGAAGCTCGGCGGCGTGCCGGTCGCTGTGGTGTCCGCGGAGTGCTCGGGGTTCGAGCCGTCCTGCCACGCGACCGCGGATTTCCTGCGGGAGTGCGGCGCGTCTGTTGACGAACTGCGCCTGGGTGACCTGGGCATTCACGGCAACGGGCACGCGATGATGCTGGAGAAGAACAACGCGGAAGTCGCGGCGGTCATCACCGACTGGATCGCCGCGCACACGTAGCGCGCACACGTAGTAGGGAAGGGTCGAATGACGGGCAGCAAGGTGATGGCGTCGGCGGCCGAGGCCGTCGCTGACATCGAGGACGGGGCGAGCATCGGCATCGCCGGATTCGGGCTGTCGCACCGGTATCCGTCGACGCTCATCTTGGCGCTGGCCGAGAAGGGGACGCGAGGGCTGACGGTGTACTGCAACGGGCTTGGCCAGCCCGGGTTCCCGACCGGTCACCTGCTCGCGGAAAACCATCAGATCGCGCGCCTTGTCACCTGTTTCTCCGCGCGGCCCGGCGTGATCTCGGAGGCCGAGAAGCAGATCCAGGCCGGGGAGATGGCCCTGGAGATGGTGCCGCAAGGGACGCTGGTCGAGCGGATGCGAGCCGGCGGGGCGGGGCTCGCCGCGGTCTACACGCCGACCGGGTACGGGTCGCAGATCGCCGAGGGCAAGGACATCAGGTACTTCGACGGGCGACCCTACGTCCTGGAGCGGGCGATCACGACCGACTTCGCGCTGATCCGGGCGCAGCGGGCGGACCACTTCGGGAACGTGACGTTCCGCGGCGGGTCGCAGAACTTCAACGTGTCGTTCGCGAAGGCGGCGCGGGTGACGATCGTCGAGGCCGAGGAGATCGTTTCGACGGGCGCGATCGCGCCGTCGGACGTCGACCTGCCGGGCGTGTTCGTCACCCGGGTCGTGCCGATCACCGTGCGGATGGACATCAGGAGCCTGCCGAAGCGCGTCAACCGGCCGGCCTCGTCGGCGAAATCGTATCTCGGGAAGGTCGCGCTGACGCGGGAGGAGATCGGGCGCCGGGCGGCGGGCTTGCTGCCGGACAACTCCGTGGTGAACCTCGGCGCCGGGCTGCCGGTGCAGGTGGCTCAGTGGGTGCGGGAGCGACCGGTCGTCTTGCACGCGGAGAACGGCCTGCTCAACTACGGAGGGTTCGCGAGCGACGAGGAGTTCGACCCTGACCTGCATGACGCGGGGGGCATGTTCGTGACGGTTCGCGCCGGGACGTCGTTCTTCGATTCTGTGACGTCATTCGAGATCGCGCGCGGCGGGCGGCTGTACGCGGTCATCCTGGGGACCTACCAGGTCGGCGGCAACGGAGACCTGGCCAACTGGTCGGCGCCAGGGATGATCGGCGGCGGGATCGGCGGTGCGATGGACCTTACGGCCGGAGCGCAGCACGTGTTCACGACGCTGGAGCACTGCGACTCGCGGGGGCGGCCCAAGCTGGTCGAGAAGTGCGAGCTGCCGCTGACCATGCCGAACTGCGTGGACGCGATCATCACGGACCTCGCGCTGCTGCGGCGGGCGTCGCGCCGCGACCGGTTCGTGCTCGAGGAGATCGCGGACGGGTTCACCGTCGATGAGGTGCTCTCGCTGACGGGGATGAGCGTGGACGTCGCCGACTCGGTGCGGGTGATGCAGGAGTCCTGGATCTGATTTCTGGGCTGATGCCGCCTGGCTTGGTTGATTTCGTGATCGGCCGCGATGTATCTGGGAGGTCGTTTCCCCCTCTTTTCCTGTCGCGACGGCCATAAAGGGGCTGGCCGCCGCGCCTTTTGAGCATGGGCCGGTGATGGACGGGCCTGTTACGGATGGGCCTGTTACGGACGGGCCCGAGGATGGGGGAGCGATGCACGTGAGACTTACCTGGCGTGCCGCTACGGCGGCACTGATTAGCTCGGCGGCGGTCGCGCTGCTGGCGTCCGTGATACCCGCGCAGGCCGCGACGGACAGGCCAGCCACCCCGGTGCCGCCGCAGGCGAGCGCGGCGCTGGCCGGTACCTGGGTGAACGTGAACCACGCGACGAAAAGCGTGGTGGACATCTGGGTCGCCACGAGCGGCAAGGGGATCACGGTCGATGGGTTCGGGTCCTGCGTCCCGACGCTGTGCGAGTGGGGCAGGATCCCCGGCACGGTGTTCGGGCCGAACGTCAGCGCCAAGATCGGGACCTCGTTCGAGGCGCAGTGGAACTTCAAGTTCGCGCGGACCGTGCTGCTGGCCACTTACAGCACCCCGCGGAAGGTTCCGACGCTGACCGTTCAGGAGTTCACTACGTTCACCGACGGAAGCGGCCGGTTCAATTACACCAGCACCGAGACGTTCACCAAGGGCAAGCCGGTCAAGCCGACGAAGAACGGGGTCAGCGCGTCAAACTACCCGCTTGGCAGTCCGGTCGGACCGGCGCCTTCGCTGCCGGCGATCTGGATCAACACCGCCGCCACCGGGAACGTGCGCGCGGTCATCCTGTCCATCGGATCGGGCAGCGGGCTGCTTCAGGTGCACGCGTATGGCTTCTGCTCCCCGGTGCCCTGCAATTGGGGCACTGTCACCGGCATCACCTTCGGCCCCAGCGTCACCACTGCGACCGGGCGTACGTTCCTGGCCCCATACACGTTCAGCTTCGCGCGGGCACTGCTCGACGGCACGGTCAACGCGGCCGGTACCCGGCTGACCGTCCAGACCTGGACGGAGTTCACCGACCACAGCGGGCGGTCGAACTATGAGACCACGGAGACCTTCGTCCCGCTCCGCTAGGCCGGCTCGTCAAGGGGTGCGCTGACGAGCCCTGGGCCGCGGGCGCGCACCGGTCCCGTTCTGAGCGGGGCTGGTGACGCCCGCGGCCCGCTTTCACGTTCGGGGCCGTCCGGGGCTGTGGGGCCGTTGGGGCGGGGTGGGCGGCGGTGGGCCGTCCCGGGGCCGTCCGGGGCCGTCCGGGGG
>DATMKQ010000379.1:0-26469 GCA_035571275.1 Trebonia sp. | reverse complement strand
GACGACGGGCGGGGCCGCGCCGCCGCGACGACGGGCGGGGCCGCGCCGCCGCGACGACGGGCGGGGCCGCGCCGCCGCGACGACGGGCGGGGCCGCGCCGCCGCGACGACGGGCGGGGCCGCGCCGCCGCGACGACGGGGTGTGAGCGGGTGGGGGCTCGGTTAGGTGGCGGCGGGGCGGGCGGGGAGGGTCAGGCGCATCAGGGTGCCGCCGCCCACGGCCGGCTCGGCCGCGATCGTGCCGCCGTGACCGCGCGCGATCTCGCGGGCGACCGCCAGCCCGAGCCCGGAACCAGGCACGGCGCGCGCGGACAGCGACCGGTAGAACCGGTCGAAGACGTGCGGCAGATCGTCGGGGTCGATGCCCGGCCCGTGGTCGCGCACGGTGAGGTCGCCTGCGGCGAGGCGGACCTCCACCGCGCCATCCGGCGGGCCGAACTTCGCGGCGTTGTCCAGCAGGTTCCTGATCGCGATGCGGAGCCGGTCGGCGTTGCCTTCGACGACGCAGCCATCCAGGTCGGCGCTGAACGCGGTCCCCGGCCAGTCGCGCCGCGCGGCCTCCAGCGCGGAGGCGGTCAGCGCGTCCAGCCTGACCGCGTCGCTTCTGACATGCGGCCGCTCGCCGCGAGCCAGGTCGGTGACGCTGGCGACGAGCAGGCTGAGCTCAGACACCTGGTCGACCACGCGGCCGAGGACTTCCTTGCGCTCGCCTTCCGACATGCCCGGGTCGTCGGCCAGCAGTTCCACGTTCACACGCAGGCTGGCCAGCGGGGTGCGCAGCTCGTGGCTGGCGTCGCTGACGAGCTGGTGCTGCGCCGCGAGCGATCGCTGCAGCGCGCTCAACATGCTGTTGAAGGACGAGGCCAGCCGGCCGAGCTCGTCCCGGCGATCCACCTCGACCCGCCTGCCCGCGTCCCCCGTCAGGGTGACCTGCTCGGCGACGCTGGCCAGCCGGGCGACCGGGGCGAGCCCGGCCCTCGCGACCGCCCAGCCGATCACGGTGGCGAGCATGACGCCAATGAGGCTGATCACCGAGAGCGTCGCGCCAACGCTGGTTATTTGCACCTCGGTCGCGCCGAGCGGCGCGGCCAGCTGCACCGCGTACCCGGGCGCCAGCGGCGTGGTGAACACCATGGCGGACACCCCGTTGACGTCTCTATCGGAGTAGAAGGCACCGCGGTTCCCTGCTGCCACGGCGACGTCCGTCGCGTTCGGGGTGAGTATGCCGTAGTCGCCCGCTGGCGCCCAGGTCTGCCCGCTGGAGGTGATCACCTGGGTATAGGACGCGTTGGCGCCGAAGCCGGTCGAATGCGGCGGGACCCATCCCTTCGGCAGGTGACCGTGGTACGGCTGGGCGAAGTACTCGACGGTGTTCGCCCGCTTCGCCAGCTGCTGCTGTAGCTGCTCCTGCAGATCAGCGCGGATCGCGAAGAACGCGACCGCGGTGATGGCCAGCGCGACCGCGGCCACGGCGCCGGCGGCGACGAGCGTGAAGCGGGTCTGCAGCGAGAAGCGCGGCCACCGCGCCCTCACCGCTGGGCTCGCAGCACGTATCCGATGCCGCGGACGTTGTGCACTAGACGCTGGTGGCCGTCGTCTTCGAGCTTGCGCCGCAGGAACCCGACGAAAACCTGGAGCGCGTTCGAGGCGGGCGCCTCGCCGTAGCCCCACACCCGATCCAGGATCACCTCGTAGCTCAGCACCTGTTCGGCATTGCGCATCAGCAACTCGAGCAGCGCGAACTCGATCCTGGTCAGGATGATCGGCGTGCTGCCGCGGGTCACCGTGCGGGTGGACATATCCAGGGTCAGGTCGGCGTAGCCGAGCACGTCGCGCGGCGGCTGGGTGCGCCGCAGCAGCGCGTTCACCCGCGCGAGCAGCTCACGGAGCGCGAACGGCTTGACCAGGTAGTCGTCGGCGCCCGCCTCGAGGCCGGTCACCCGGTCGTCCACCGCGTCCAGCGCGGTCAGCGTCAGCACCGGGGTGACATCCCCGCGGTCGCGAAGCGCCCGGCAGGTGTCAAACCCGTTCAACATGGGCATGAGCACGTCGAGGATGATGAGGTCAACCGGAGACCGCGCCACGGAGGTGAGCGCGTCCGCGCCGTTCGCGGCCGTCGCGACCGCGTACCCGGCGTAGCCAAGGGCGCGGCGCAGTGAGTCGCGGACGTCGGGGTCGTCGTCCACGACCAACAGTCTCGGTTGCATGAGGGACAGTCAACCAGGGCTTCTTAGGAACTTCCTAAAAGTTCGCTGGATGTGTCTGCATTTTCACCGTTCTTTAACAATCGCTGAGCACGCTGCCTCGCATGCTCCCCAGCAGTATCTCCACCTTGAGCCACCCACCGGCGGCGTCCGCCCTGTGGTTGGTCAGGCATGGCGAGAGCACCTGGAACGAGCTGGGCCTGGCCCAGGGACACCGGGACGACGCCGAGCTGACCGCCCGAGGCATGGACCAGGCGGCCGCCGTGGCCGAACAGTTCCGCGGCCTCGCGGTCAGCGCCCTCTACTCGAGCGACCTGCGCCGCGCGGTGCAGACCGCGGACGCCTTCAGCAAGGTGCTCGGCCTGCCGGTGATCAAGGATGGCCGGCTCCGCGAGCGGAACATGGGCGTGCTCGAGGGTGGCCCGCTCGCGGCGGCGACCCCGGACAAGACCGGGCTCGCGGGTGGCATCGTGATCGATCCCGACTCGAGCCCTGACCGCGGGGAATCGGTCCGCGAGCTGTACCAGCGGGCCGCCGCCTTTTGCGACGACCTGGCGGATCAGCCCGGCACTCAGGCCGCGGACGTGGTCGTCGTGGCGCACGGCGGCACGCTCCGCGTGCTGCGCGCCTATTTGGCCGGAATCCCGGTCGAGCAGATGAGCTGGGAACCGCTGGCCAACGCCAGCGTGTTGCGGATTGGCGCATTTTCAGTGAACAACCGAGGAGGAACACAATGAACCCCACCGCACTCCGGCTGCCCAAGCGCGCGGTGAAGCCGCGCGACAACGGGCTCACCATGGTGATCGACGGGGGCATTCCGCTGGGACTGTTCGCCGACCTGGTTTCGCTGGGCGCTGAGTACATCGACTACGTCAAGTTCGGCTGGGGCACCGCGGTGGTCACTGATGTGCTGAAGGACAAGATCAGCATCCTGCGCGGCCACGACATCGGGTTCTACTTCGGCGGCACCCTGTTCGAGAAATTCGTGCTCCAGGACCGGTTCGAGGACTATCGCAAGTTCTGCTCGGTGCACGCGTGCAGCCATGTGGAGGTGTCCAACGGCACGATCGACATGTCCAACCTGGAGAAGGCGGGCTACATCCGCAAGCTGGCCAAGGACTTCACGGTCGTATCCGAGGTGGGGTACAAGGACGCGGACCGTTCGGAGCAGCTGCCGCCGAGCATGTGGATCGAGTACATCCACCAGGACCTCGACGCCGGGGCCGCGCTGGTCACCCTGGAAGCCAGGGAAAGCGGACGGTCAGGCATCTGCCGGCCTGACGGCGCGCTGAGGTACGGGCTCGTCGAGGACGTGCTCACGTCCGGCATCAGCGAGCAGAGCCTGCTCTTCGAGGCGCCCACCACCGCGCTGCAGACCCACATGATCACCCGGATCGGGCCGGACGTGAACCTGGGCAACGTGCCCGCGAGCGGGGTCATTGGCCTGGAGACGCTCCGCCTCGGGCTGCGCGCCGACACGCTGACCGTGTTCGAGGAGAACGACTGATGCGGACCACCCACGACGTCTTCCACCTCGCGATTCCTGTGCATGACCTCGACGAGGCGCAGGAGTTCTACGTCACGCAGCTGGGCTGCAAGCTCGCCCGCCGCTACAACGACAGAATCACCGTCGATTTCTTTGGAGATCAGCTAGTGTGTCACCTGACCGGGGGCGAGCCTGCCGTGCCGGAAAGCCTGTACCCCCGGCACTTTGGCGTGACGTTCCGTGAAGCGACCGACTTCGAGGCGCTGTACGCGTGCGCAACGCTCAGGAAGATCCCCTTCTACCTGGACGTCAGCAAACGGTTCGAGGGACTCGTGGAGGAGCACCAGACCTTCGTGCTGGTGGACCCGTCGGGGAACCTCCTGGAGTTCAAGCACTACGTCGACCCCCGCATGATGTACTGAACGGACTGACGTTGATACGCGATTGGATCGAGCGGGCGGCAGCCCGCAACGGGACCGGCGTCTATCTCGAGGACGCGCGCGGGACCGCCACCCTCACCTACGCCGGCCTGCGACGTGCGGTCCTGGCCATGGAGCGCTGCCTGCTAGACGCCGGGCTACCGCCCGGCGCCCGGGTCGCGGTCCGGCTCTCTGACCCCGTTGAGTACGCCACGGCGCTGGTTGCGCTGCTCGGCGCCGGCCGGGTCGCGGTTCCGCTGGATCCGCGGGCACCCACCGCCGACGTCGCCCGCGTGCTCGCGGTCGCGCTTCCGGCCGCCGCGGTCACCGACGTTTCGTTCGGACTACCATCGGATCTTCCCTGGCTGCGGCCGGAACTCTCGCGCGATGGCGAGCCTGACGCGGGCGCGAGCGGAGGAACCCCAGCACCCGGAAGAAGCGCCCGCAGCGCCGGGATCTTCCTGTGCACCAGCGGCACCACCGGTACGCCGAAAGGGATCTTGCTGCGCGAGGCGCAGCTTGCCCACGTGGCGGACACCGTGGCCGGCTGGCACCGGCTCGCCGAGGCTGACCGCGGCTACTGCTCGCTGCCATTGTTCCACGTGAACGCCGAGGTGGTCGGCCTGCTAGCCACGCTACGCGCGGGGGCGAGGCTGGCGCTCGACCGCAAGTTCAGCCGCGCCGGGTTCTGGGACATGATCAGGGAAAGGGAGATCACCTGGATCAACGCCGTCCCCGCGATCATCTCGATCCTCGCCATGGAGCCGCCGGCGAGCGCGCCGGCCCGGGTGCGCTTCGTGCGGTCGGCGTCGGCGCCGCTGCCGCTCGCGGCGCTCGAGCGGTTCGAGACCGCGCTCGGCATCCCCGTCATCGAGACGTACGGGATGACCGAGGCGGCCAGCATGATCGCCGCCAACCCCCTGGACGGCCTGCGGAAACCCGGTTCCGCGGGCCTGCCCGCGGGCGCCGAGGTCCGCGTGGCGGCGCCGGGCGGACCGGCGCCCGCGGGCTATGTGGGACGGGTCCAGATCAGGGGCGCGGGCGTGATCACCCGGTACGCCGAAGGCGGCCGTCCTGGCGCGATCGACCCCACGGGCTGGCTGGACACCGGCGACCTCGGCTACATCGACGATGACGGCTACCTCTTCCTCGTCGGCCGGTCCGACGACGTGATCAACCGCGGCGGGGAGAAGATCTACCCCAGGGAGATCGAGGAGATTCTGCTCGCCCAGCCGGGCGTGCATTCGGCCGCCGTGGTCGGCGCGGGCGACGACGTGCTCGGCGAGTGCCCGGTCGCGTACGTCGTGCCCCAGGCAGGGTGGCCGGAAGAGAAGGTCGAGGCGGCGCTGCGCGAAGCCTGCGCCGCCGATCTGCCGAAGCACAAACAGCCGAGGGAGTTCTTCCTTGTCGTTGAGCTGCCGCTCGGATCTACCGGGAAGATCGCCCGGCACCGTCTGAAAGACCTGGTGGCGGCCAGGCGGTGAGCGCGACTCTCTCAGACACCGGACCGACGCCGGCCATCCCGGAGACGGCGGCACTGACCACTGCTGCCGTCCCCGGCCTCTCGGCGTCTGGGACCCTTGCGCCTGCTTCGCCGAGTCCGCTGGCGAAGCAGGCGAAGCTAACCAAAGAGTCCCGCCCGCATGTCATCGCCTTCGACCTCATACGCCTGATCATTATGGTGTTCGTGGTGAGCGTGCACACGCTGGCCTTTGGCGGCGGGCAGGTCACCGTGGTGCTCGGCGCGTTCACCACCGTCTTCCACACGAGCCGTGAGTTGTTCTTCCTGCTGACGGCCCTGGTGCTGACCTACAACTATGGTCACAGGCGTAACGTGCGCTGGCTGGCCTTCTGGCGCCGCAGGTACTGGCTGGTCGTCCCGGCCTACGTCGCCTGGAGCGCGATCTACTTCGCCGCCGACGGCCACTGGCCCGGCTCGGCCGGCGCCGTCGCGACCGCTTTCTGGCATGACCTGCTCACCGCGGGCGCCCGCTACCACCTGTACTTCCTGCTGGTCACCATGCAGGTCTACCTGCTGTTCCCGGTGCTGCGCTGGGTGCTGCGCAAGACCGAAGGCCATCACGTCGCGCTGTTCCTCGCCGCGTGCGTGTACCAGCTCGCGCTGACCGCGGCGATCCAGCACCACCCGGTGCACTCCGGGCCGCTTGTCGGCTGGCTGAACGGCGCGGGGCAGGGCATCTGGCTGGAGAGCTACGTGCTGTACATCGTCGGGGGCGCGATCGCCGGCTGGCACTTTGACCAGCTCCGGGCGTTCACCGCCAAACACGCGAGCGCCGCGACCATCGCGCTCTCGGTCGGCGTGGGCGTCGCGGTTGGCCTCGGGATGTACTTCGCCCAGCTCGCCCGCGGCGCTTCTCCCGCGGCCGCCAGCGCCGTATTCCAGCCGGTCGTCGTCGTCGAGGCGCTCGCGTTCGGCTGGGCGCTGCTCGCGGCCGGCCTGCTGTGGGCCGACAGGGGAGCGCCAAACCGGAAGTTCTTCGCCGCGGGGTCGGCGAGCTCGTTCGGCATCTACCTGGCGCACCCGCTCGTGCTGCAGGGCCTGCTCGCCGTCGCGTCGACCACCGGCGTGCTCGCCGCGGTCCGGGGCGCGCCCGCTGGCCTGGAGGTCCTGGTGCTGCTCGGTGTCGCGGTTCCGCTCATTTACGGCGCGTCTTGGATGATCGCCTCCGCCGCACGCCGCACACCCCTTAGTCTTATGCTCACCGGGCGTGAGTACTCCGCCAGGAAGCGTCAGACGGGCGCGACCCGAAGCCAGAAGGAGCCGCAGGCACAGCCATGAAGCGAAGGCTGATTCTCGCCGTCGCGTTCGTCGTCACGGTGGCGCTTGCGTCTGTGGGCGGTACGAAGATCATCAACGCGCTCGAGCGGAAGACGTACACGACGACTTATTCGATGCAGGTCGACGGCATGACCAGGAGCTGGGAGGTCATCGGGCCGGTCGCCGCGCTCCCTAAGTCGGCCCCGATCATCGTCATGCTGTCCGGGATCGCCGCCAGCGTCAGCGACGAGGTGAACCGCGACAGGTTCCTGCCCTACGTCAGCAACGACACGGAAGAACTCGTATACCCGGAGGGCTACCAAGAGTCGTGGAACGCCGGCGGCTGCTGTGGCAAGGCGGCGACGAAGAACATCGACGACGTCGCCTTCCTGAAGGCGCTCGTCCCGCGCGTGGACCCCGGGCACCAGCACCCGATCTTCCTGGTCGGCTACAGCAACGGCGGCCGGATGGCCTACCGGATGGCGTGTACCGTCCCTGGCCTGTTCAACGGCATAGCCGTCGCGAAAGCGATGCCCATGCCGGGCTGCGTAGTCACGCATCCGACGACCTTCCTGCAAATGGACGCGACCAACGATCCCGCTGTTGCCTTTAAACCCGGGGACAAGGGGCGGGAAACCCCCGCGGCCACCGTTGAGGTCGGACGCCTGCGGGCCGCGGATCAATGTTCAGAACGAAAGGTTGCTTCGCGCTTTCCCACCATGACCCTGACGACATGGGAAAACTGCGCGTCGGGCACCCGCCTCCAGTTCGCCGCCTACAGCGTGGGCGCCCACGGCTTCCCGTTCACCAGAGGCAGCACCCCCGGAGCGGCAGAGCTCATCTACGCGTTCTTCACCAAGACCGCCATCGCGCCATACCCGAAGTAAGCCTTTCCTCCCGGCCAACGGCCAACGGCCAACGGTTACGTCGCGCCCTTCGCCGTCCCCGCTCCCGGGCTTGCTCCGCCAGGCGTGGTCCCCAACCCCTCGGTATCAATACCCCACGGCGCTTGCTGGCAATTTGCGGAAGATCCTTAGCAGAGCTAACGTTATCGGTGAGGACAGAGACGGATCGAACCGAGGAGGGGCGCCGTCGGCGTGACAGTCACCGAGGAAGACCCGGCCAGCGACGCCGTACCCACCGAGGGACCGCGCCGCGCCGCGAGCTTTGAGCCCCGCCGGATCGCCGCGTCACTGCGGCACCGCAACTACCGTCTGTTCTTCGGCGGTCAGCTCGTGTCGATGGCCGGGACCTGGATGCAGACCGTGGCCCAGTCCTTCCTGGTGCTCGACCTCACCCACAGCGGAACGCAGCTCGGGCTCACCACGGCGGCCCGGTTCCTACCGGTCTTGTTGTTCGGCCCCCTCGGAGGCGTGTTCGCGGATCGCGCCGACAAGCGGCGGATCCTATTCGTCACCCAGTCGCTCGCCGGCTTGCTGGCCGGGGCGTTCGCCGTGCTGACAGCGATCCACGATATGCGGCTGTGGACGGTCTACCTGCTCGCGATCGCGCTGGGGTTTGTGAACGTTTTCGACAACCCGGCCCGCCAGATCTTTATCTCAGAGATGGTCCCGCCGGAAGACCTGGCGAACGCCGTGACGCTCAATTCGGTGTCGATGAACATGGCCCGGGTGCTTGGCGCCGCACTCGGCGGCGTGCTGGCCGCGGTGCTGGGACTGGCGCTGTGCTTCGCGTTCAACGCCGTGTCCTACCTCGCCGTGGTCGCTTCGCTCGCCGCGATGAGCACGGCCGGGCTGTTCCCGGCCCGCCGGGTGGCCAGGGAGCGCGGGCAGATCCGGCAGGGGCTGCGGTACGTTCGCGGCACGCCCGAGCTGCTCATCCCGCTCATCATGATCGCGGTTATCGGCACGCTGGCCTGGGAGTTCCAGGTGTCGCTGCCGCTGATGGCGAGCAAGGTGTTCGGCGGCGGGGCGGCGGCCTACGGCGTGATGGCGTCGGTGATGGGCGCGGGCGCCGTGGTCGGCGGCCTGGTATCGGCGGCGAGAGCGCGCCCGCGGGCCCGCGCGCTGTGTGTCGCCGCGATCGGCTGGGGTGCGGCCATCTTGCTGGCGGCGATGGCGCCGACAATGCCGCTCGAGCTGGCCGCGCTGGTCTTTGTCGGGTACGGCAGCATCACGTTCAACTCGATGGCCAAGACAACGCTGCAGCTTGCCGCCACGCCGACGATGCGCGGCCGCGTGATGGCGCTGTGGGGGCTGGCCTGGCTGGGCTCGACGCCGATCGGGGGATCCATCGTCGGCTGGATCGGCCAGGACGCGGGTGCGCGCTGGTCGCTCGTCGTCGGTGGCCTGGCCACCCTGGTCTGTGGCCTGCTGGCGCTGCCCGCCCTCACCCGCATCGACCGCAGGATCGCTGCCCGCCGCGCGGCCGGTCAGTCGCTCGCTGGCTCCCGGTATGAGGTGAGCGACGCGAATACAACCGTCGAACTAAGGTAATGGCCAGTGGCCGGGTCGAATGTGCCGCCGCAGGTTATCAGCCGCAGTGCCGCGTAATCGGTCGGACCGTAAATGATTCTGGTCGGGAATTTGACCTTGGCGTAGTCGCGTACGCCGGTCACCCGGAAAATGGCCGTGACTCCGTCGGCCAGCGTCACGTCGATAACATCTCCCGGGCGCAGTGCCCCCAACCGGAAGAACACGGCGGGCCCGCGATAACTGTCGACGTGTCCCTCGATGACCGAGGCCCCGATCTGGCCGGGTGTCGGCGAGTACCTGTACCAGGCGGCCTCGTCCGCGCTGGTGGCCAGCGGCGGCACCTGGATGGTTCCGTCCGCGTTCAGGCCAAGGCGCAGAAGTTCCGAGCGCACGCCGATCGCGGGGATGTCGACCGACATAGGAACAGAACGGCGCACCGACGGTCCCTTGGCGGCAGACGGTCCTATGGCGCCGGCCGCGGCGGCGCTTGGCTGCGGCGCGTGGTGCTGCGAGAGTGCCGCGATGCCTACGGTGATGGCGCCGCCGACGAGCAGCAAGACGCCGGCGATGCCCGCGAGACGGGCCCGGAACCAGCCAGGGGGCGGTTGGGGCGGGGCGGCATAACCGTTGTCCGGCCAGGACACGACGACACGAAATCCGGCTATGCGCCGCCACGGTGCGTCCCCCACGGCCATCCCTTCCCGCTATCTTCCGCGCAGGGTCCTACTCGCGTAGCCTAATGTTCAAACGGAAAACATGCCATTGCTCGCCGGTACCGTCCGAAGGCTTACCTATATGGCCGGGCGGCGCGCATATAAGGTGGCTTCATGAAGGTGCGCATAATCACCCCGGGAACGGCGGCGAGTGCGAGGCTCACCGCCATACAGAGCGCTACCTTGGCAATCCTCGCTTCGGTGCTGATCTGCGCGTGTACGGGTTCCCCTGGTAAGACCGCTCCGGCGATTTACACGCCGCCCACATCGACGAGAACGCATACCAGCACAACAAGTGCCTCGCCGGCGGCGACCGTCCGGCAGCGTGCGAAGGCCTCCTCGTCAGCCTCGACAGGAAGTGCCCCGGCCACGTCGACCGCGAAGGCACCGCCCACGGCGGACCGGGCGTCGGCATCAACGAGAGCCACGACCGCATCCGCTCATCCCAGCCACACCCCGGTCCCCGCCGACACCCGGGTCCCGGCCGGCGCGCCGGCCACCGGGGGCGGCGGCACGGCGGGACTGCAGGACGGCATGCTGTTCGGACTCGGTGGCGCCGCGATGCTGGCCGGAATCGGCGGCCTCGCCTACCGCAGAAGGCTCACCAGGAGCCGCTGAGGAATCGCCGGAAACCGCTGACGGTCGCCGACCGCCGCCGACCACCCAGTCCGCCTATACCCTGCCGGGGTATGGTATGTTGGTCTGAGGGCGGACGGAGGCCAGCATGCACGGTTACACGCCAGACAAGGACACCTACCTCAAGCGACTGCGCCGGATTGAAGGCCAGGTGCGCGGCTTGCAGAAGATGATCGAGGACGACAAGTACTGCATCGACATCCTGACCCAGGTGTCCGCCGTTACTAGCGCGCTGCAGTCGGTGGCTCTGGGGTTGCTCGAGGACCACCTGGGGCACTGCGTGGCGCAGGCAACCGCCGAGGGCGGCGAGGTCGCGGAGGCGAAAGTGCGCGAGGCGTCCCAGGCGATCGCCCGCCTGGTGAAGTCCTGACGTCCGCCCAGACTCCAGCGAGCCGAAGAGGGATCATGACGACGGCGACCTACCTTGTCACCGGACTGACGTGCGAGCACTGCGTTCGTGCCGTCACTAGTGAGCTGAAATACATCAGGGGCGTTGACGATGTCGCGGTCGCCCTCGTGCCGGGCGGTCACTCCGCGGTGACCGTCACCAGCGACGCGCCGCTTTCCGCCGAGTCGGTCGAGGACGCGTTGCTCGAGGCTGGGGCGGGAGAGTACCGGTTGACCCCATGAGCACCACGGACCTGGCCATCGGCGGGATGACCTGCGCCTCCTGCGGGGCGCGGATCGAGCGGAAGCTGAACAAGCTCGACGGTGTCACGGCGACGGTCAACTTCGCCACCGAGACGGCCCGGGTGAGCTTTCCCGAGGCGGTACCCGTCGACGATCTCGTCGCGGCCGTCGAGCGTGCCGGGTACAAGGCCACGGTGCCCGCCGGAGACGCCGGCCGGCGGAACGAAGACGATCGTGATCAAGGCGCGGCCGAGGCCAGCCAGGACACGGGCGACGGCGATGCCGTCGCGCTGCGCACCCGGCTGCTCGTCTGCCTCACGCTGACGGTGCCTGTCGTCGCGTTCGCCATGGGCGCCCGGTTCCCCGGCTGGGAATGGGTCTCGTTCGCGCTGGCCACGCCGGTGGCGACGTGGGGCGCCTGGCCCTTTCACCGCGCGGCCGTGGTCGGTGCCCGGCATGCGACCGCGACCATGGACACCCTGGTCAGCGTGGGCGTGGCCGCCGCGTACCTGCGGTCGCTCGTAGCGCTGCTCAGCGGGTCAGGCGACCTGTACCTAGAGGTTGCGGCGTCGGTCACCACGCTCATCCTGCTCGGGCGCTACCTCGAGGCAGGGGCGAAGCGCCGGGCGGGTGCGGCGCTGCGGGCACTGCTCTCGCTCGGCGCGAAGGACGCCCGCGTGCTACGGGACGGCCGGGAGATCCTGGTGCCGGCCGGGCGGCTCAGCGTCGGCGACGAGTTCGTGGTCCGCCCGGGGGAGAAGATAGCTACCGACGGCGTGATCGTGTCGGGACACTCGGCGGTCGACACCTCGATGCTGACGGGCGAGCCGGTGCCCGTCGAGGTGCGGCCCGGCGACGCGGTGACCGGCGGTTGCGTGAACGCCGACGGCAGGCTCGTGGTCCGCGCCACGCGGGTGGGTGCGGACACCCAGCTCGCCCAGATGGCCAGGCTGGTCACCGAGGCGCAGACGGGGAAGGCGCCGGTGCAGCGGCTGGCGGACCGGGTTTCTGCCGTCTTCGTCCCCGTCGTGCTCGCGCTCGCGGTGGCCACGCTGGCCGGCTGGCTGGCCGCCGGCGCCTCGGCGGGCGCCGCGTTCACCGCCGCGGTCGCGGTGCTGATCATCGCCTGCCCGTGCGCGATGGGCCTGGCGACCCCGACGGCGATCCTCGTCGGCACCGGGCGCGGCGCTCAGCTCGGCATCTTGATCAAGGGGCCGGAAGTGCTGGAGTCGACTAGGCGCGTGGACACCGTCGTGCTCGACAAGACGGGGACGGTGACGACCGGGCAGATGACGATGGCGAGCATGGTCGTCGCGCCCGGCGGCGACGCGACGGAACTGCTCCGGGTGGCCGGTGCGGTGGAGGACGCCTCGGAGCACCCGGTGGGCGCCGCCATCGCCGCGGCGGCCAGGAGCCGGCTGGAGCCCGGCGCGACCCTGCCCGACGTCACCGGGTTCGCGAACACGCGAGGGCTCGGCGTGAGCGGCGCGGCGGACGAGCGCACCGTGGCGCTCGGCCGGCCGGCGTGGCTCGCGCGGACCTGGGACATGAAGCTCTCCCCGGTGCTCGCCGACCAGGCCGCGGACGCGGAGGCCGCAGGGAACACCGTGGTGTTCTGCGGCTGGGATGGTCAGGTGCGCGGCTTCTTCGCGGTCGCCGACGCGGTTCGGCCCACGTCGGCCGAGGCGGTCGCGAGGCTGCGCCGACAGGGGCTGCGGCCGATGCTGCTGACCGGCGACAACGCGAAGGCGGCCCATGCCGCCGCTGAGGCCGTCGGCATCGACAGTGCCGACGTGATAGCCGGCGTGCTGCCCGAGGGGAAGCTCGCCGCGATCAGGCGCCTGCAGCGGGACGGGCACGTCGTGGCGATGGTCGGCGACGGAGTCAACGACGCCGCCGCGCTCGCCCAGGCTGACCTCGGCCTGGCGATGGGCACCGGTACCGACGTCGCCATCGAGGCCAGCGACCTGACGCTGGTCCGCGGCGACCTGCGAGCCGTGCCTGACGCGATCGCGCTGTCCAGGCGGACCCTCTCGACGATCAAGGGCAACCTGTTCTGGGCGTTCGGATACAACGTGCTCGCGATCCCGGTGGCCGCCTCCGGCCTGCTCAACCCGATGATCGCGGCGGCCGCGATGGCGTTCAGCTCGGTGTTCGTGGTGACGAACAGCCTGCGGCTGCGCCGGTTCGCCGCCCGCGCCTGAAATCCGTCTGCCGCGCGGTCACTGGCCGTCGACGGCGTCTACGGGCCTAAGACGCAGGCCGCCGTCCGCGCGTTCCAGCAGGCCATGGCGCATCAGGTCCGCGGTTTCTCCGTGGACGGAATCGTCGGCCCGCAAACCTGGCAGGCGCTGGTGACCGAGTCGCTGTCTGGCTGAGAAAATTTCACGGCCGTGAATAGGAACAATTGTCCCCGTTCCCCGATATGATCCCGCTGACTTAGCTTTCGGGGCGTGGCGAAGGACGGGGACATGCGGCGTATCTCACGGGTGTTGGCCTTCACGGCGGCGGCGCTGATCCCGGCTCCGCTCATCCTCCTCGGGCAGGTGCTGCCCGCCAGCGCGTCCGGCGGTTCGCTGCTGGTCACCACGATCGCGCGCACCGGCCACGATGTCTCGTCCTCGATCGTCGCGGTGAACCTGGCCGGTGACACCGAATACGACGGCACCTCGGGCCACGCGTTCAACGTCCCTGACGGGCGCTACGCGGTGATGTCGGGGATCCAGGACGCCACGACGGGGACCCTCGCCGACAAGCTGGTGACGGTCAGCGGCCGGACCACGGTGACCCTGGACGCCCGGCAGGGGCGGCTGATCAAGGTCACGCTGAACGGCAAGCCGGTCGACGACGACACCGATGCCCGGGTCTGCGCGGGCATCTCGCGGGTGGAGCTGTTCGGGTCGGCCAACTCGGTCTTCGCGGTACCCAACTCCTCGTCGGTGTTCAGCTTCGCCTACCTCGTGACCGGGCAGGGGGCGCAACTCTCCGCGCTCACGACCGCGGGCGTGCCCGCGAATCCGGGCGGCGCCTGGCGGTCGTCCAGCCTGGCGCGGCTAACCTTGTCCGTGCACAGCGGCGAACAGGACGCGTACGAAACGGATGCGACCTTGCAGCCCGAGGTAGCCAACGGCGTCAACTGCCAGACGGACTTGGCGGGGACGCTCGCGCAGCAGGCCGCGCCCTATCGCGCGAGCACGCTGGTCTCGCCCGGGCGGTGGATCGTCAGGACCGACGATTCCGTCGCTATCGGAAACCAGAGCGATGACATCGGCGGCTTCTTCGTCCCTGTCAACTTCGTCAAGGGACGCTCGGACTGGCTGGTCTACTACGCGGCGGCGTGGGGGCCAACCGGGTGGCTGCCGATGATCTGGCGGCACAGCATCGAGTTCTTCCCGTCATCGACGATCACTGACCCCGACGGCCTCGGGTACGAGGCGAGCATCAATAACACGATCACGCTCAGCCTGAACGGCCACCAGCTCGCCAAGCGCAACGTCTCGACGTACGGAAATTCGTTCCCCGACTTCGCCGAGCACATCGCCAGCGCGGGCTGGTACACGATGACGGTGGACGCGCGCCGCTACTACCCGGGGCTCACCTTCCCCGCCGCGATCCTCACTCCGAGCGACACGCTCTCCTGGCACTTCTACGCCTCACCCGGCCAGACCCAGGCCGCGCCCGTGTACCTGGCGAGCCTGGTCCCGCAGGGCCTGAGCATGGCCAACCAGGCGGCGCCGCGATCGGTGTCAGCGGTCCGCGTGTACCTCAGCCGCCCCGGCAACCCGAACGTCCCCACGTTCTCCGATACCGTCAAGTCGGTCCAGGTCTGGGCATCGGACAACGGCGGGGCCAACTGGTCGAAAGTAACCGTCAAGCACACCAGCGGCGGCTGGACGGCCTACGTCCGCAACCCGGCCAGCGGCTTCGTCACGCTCCGGTCCGAGGTCACCGATACCCACGGCGACACCTCGACCGAGACGATCTACCGCGCGTACGGCGTCTGAGACGATTCCCGCCACGATGCCAGAAACTTCGCGCCAGGCTAACCGGCGAGCACGGTGATGAAGTCGCGGCTCCAGCCCCAGATGTACTGGTCGGCGGGCCGGTTCTGGCCCGGCACCGCCGTCCGCAGCGCACCGCCTGGCCGGGGCGCGACGTCGAGCTGGACCCACTCCGGGTTGATGTCCAGTTCCATCCCAATCCGCGCTCCCTTGCCGGCCAGCGCCTGCGCCATGTCCATCGGGCTGGCTGACATGCTGCCGGCGTAGAGCAGGTCGCCCGCGCTGTCCTCGCCCAGCGCGCTGCGCGCGACGTCCTCGCCGCCGCCGAGGGTGGCGCCCCACTCGTACCAGTCGGAGGCGGCCGCGGTCGGCCGCCCGTGCTCGACGAGCGGCTGCAGGTTCTGCCGGACGCTGTAAACGGCCTCCCCGGCCGCCGGCGCACCGTCGCCCCATACCGCGATCCGACCTCGGCCCGACCGGTCGATGATCAGGCTGGCGTAGCCGCTAAGCAGCGGGCTGATCACGTGGCCTTCCTGCTCGTAGCCGCCCGCGCCGACGCCCAGCTTGAACCCGCCGTTAAAGGCGGCCAGCAGGTGCTTGCGTTCGGCGTCGCCAATGGCCGGGCCCGCCCGCACGCCCCTGACGGCCGCCGCGTACCCGGGGTCCAGGCTGCCGTTGTGCAGCACGTACCTGACCGGGCCACGGAAGACCGCGACCGTCACCAGCGACCCGTCACTGGCACGAACTTCGTACACGGTCACGCGCGCCTGAGGCGCCGGTTTCGGTTTCGGTTTCGGTTTCGGCTTCGGAGTCGGCGTGACGCTGGGCGCCCGCGTCGCTGTCTCCTTTCCCGCCCCGGACGCGCTGCTGGTCGCCACGGGAGCGGTGTTGGCGGCTGGCGCGGCCGCCGGGGTGCGGGTACACCCCACGGTGAGAGCGGCCAGGCCGGTGGCGGCCAGGCTGGCGGCCACGCTGGCGACGGCTGCGAAACGCACGAGCAGTAGCATAGGGAACCGGTATGACGGCCCGATGAAGCGCTCCACCCCCGCCGTCCCGGCCGCCAAGCGGCTCAGCGGCTAACATGCGTGCCATGGCGAGCCGCACCGTTACCCTGACCGGCTGGGGCCGGATCACGCCGTCCTCGGCCGAACTAGCCGAGCCGGCCGGCGAGACGGAGGCCGCCGCGCTGCTGCGGGCGGCCGCCGGGGGAG
The DNA here is from genome assembly GCA_035571275.1 of Trebonia sp. GTDB lineage: Bacteria > Actinomycetota > Actinomycetes > Streptosporangiales > Streptosporangiaceae > Trebonia. The sequence goes on along the minus strand of DATMKQ010000379.1, from coordinate 9,956 downwards.
GCGGAGCGATTCCCCGTGGCCTGGGCCGCAGCTACAACAACGCGGCGCAGTGCGCGCAGGGCCTAGTGCTGTCTACCAGCCGGCTCAACCGGATCCTGAGCCTGGACGAGGCCACCGGGGTGGCGGTCTGCGAGGCCGGCGTCAGCCTGGAGCGGCTCATGGTGGCGGGGCTGCCGCTCGGCTGGTTCGTGCCCGTCTCGCCTGGCACCAGGCAGGTGACGATCGGCGGCGCGATCGCCGCGGACGTGCACGGCAAGAACCACCACGTCGCGGGCAGCTTCGCGGGCCACGTCTGGTCGTTCGACCTGCTGCTGCCCGGCGGTGATCTGCGCACGGTGACCCCGGCCGACGAGCTCTTCTGGATCACGGCCGGCGGGATGGGGCTGACCGGGTTCATCGTCCGCGCGACCGTTCAGCTCAAGCGGGTGGGCACGTCGCGGGTCAAGGTGGACACGGTGCGGACCGCCGACATCGACGAGACGATGGCGGTGCTCGCCACCCGCGACCGCACGTCCGGCTACACGGTCGCCTGGTCCGACAGCCTCGCCCGGGGCCGCGGGCTGGGCCGGTCGATCATCACCAGCGGCGACTTCGCCGAGCCCGCCGACCTAACCGGCCTGACCGCGAAGGAGAGGGACGACCCGTTCGCGTTCGATCCGCGGGCCAGGCTCGGTGCGCCGCCCGCGTTCCCGCCCGGGCTGATCAACCGGTACACGGTCCGGTTCGCCAACGAGGTCTGGTACCGGAAGGCGCCCCGGCTGCGCGAGGGCGAGCTGCAGACGATCGGCCAGTTCTTCCACCCGCTCGACGGGATCAGGAACTGGAACCGGGTCTACGGCCCTGGCGGCTTCCGCCAGTACCAGTACGTCGTGCCGTTCGGCGCGGAAAGCGCGGTCCGCCGGTCGTTCGAGCTGGTCAGCTCCCATCCGGCGCCGTCGTTCGTGACCGTGCTCAAGCGCTTCGGCGCGGCCGATCCCGGGCTGCTATCGTTCCCGGTCCCCGGTTGGACGCTGGCGCTCGACTTCCCGGCGCGCACGCCTGGGCTCGGCCCGATGCTCGACGAGCTCGATCGGCTAGTGGTCCGCCACGGCGGACGGGTTTACCTGGCGAAGGACTCGCGGGTCCCGGCCGCCGTGCTCGAGGACATGTACCCGCGGCTGCCCGAGTTCCGCAAGCGCCGCGCCGAACTCGACCCGGCGGGTGTGCTCGCTTCCGACCTGTCCCGCCGCCTGGGCCTGTAACGCCAGTCGGCTCGCGGCTTGGTGGCCAGTTCGGCCGCGACCTCTTCCCAGCGCTTGCGCCACTCGGCGGTGTCGGCGCCGCAGGCGCTGGCGTACGCGAGGGTGACTTCCAGCGTGGGGAGAGTCATCCCGCTCGCCGCCGTGGACAGGACGGACGGCGCGAACAGCGCCCTCCTGGCGAGCGCCCGGTAGGTCGGGTACCCGGCGGCCGCGCGGGCCTGCCGCAGCGCGTGCGCGAAGCTGGACAGCGGGCCGTCCGCTGGGTCAATCACGCGCTCCGGACGGCCCGCTCGCGAGCGGCGTTCCGGCCCGGCCAAATCATTCCGTTCCTGCACCTGCGTCCCCCTCAGTCATTTCCGCGCAGGTTCTTCGCGGTAGCTAGCGGTCGCCTCCCGATATCAACACGTATGTGCTTCGCGGGCGGTTCACGGGGGACGCGGCGACGCGAAAGAGCCGCCACCGGCCGTTCGGAAAAATCTAATGATGATCCCGAACGAATAGTGGCGGCTCTCAAGCCGCGGCCCTCTCGCTGCTACCGTTGGCCGACCCGCCGGCCGAAAACGAACTTCTCCGTCGGCGCCGAGGGCAGCATGGTCGTGCCGTCGTGCGCCGAGCCGGCCTCGTTGGTCACCGCGGGGATCGCGAAGTACTGGAAGGTGATTGGGCAGCGGCAGCGTCGTGGTCGGCGGTCCGCTCGGGGCGGTGCCGGCGAGCGCACGCGGCGCCCGGACGACGGTCCCGCCCAGCGCCGCCACCGCGCTCACCCCGACGGTCCCGATGATGAACCTGTGTCGGGTGAAACCGGCTTTGCTGAACTAGGCGTTGCGGGAGGGAACCCAGGTGGCTACCGTCGCGCCAAATCCGCGGTTAGAGACACCTACGGCGGCGGGCGGAGAGCCAGCGGAGCCCCGGTCCGTTCGGGAGAGGCCCGGTTTCCGATACTGCTGAATATTTGACCGGTCATAGGCAGTCAAATCTTCAGCAGTACGTTCGATATTGATCTCGGCACAGGAGTGATAGCACGCCGATGCAAGAGAAGCGGCCGCGGTGTTACCAGCGGGGCTGAGGTTGCCCGGAGGGATGCGGCCCGGCGCTGAGTCCAGGAAATCTCTTGCAATCAGGAAAGCGCTAGCACTCGCTATGGGCGGGGTTAAGCAGGGGTGTTGATTACGGAGGTTGTCGTAGATCATTTCGGCAGTTACAACTTCTACGGGAGGGTCGTAACTTCGACGGAGAAGGGGAGCAAGGATGTCGCTAGCGGTACCCGCGGACCTACTCGAGCAGGCAAAGCGCGGCGAGGTGGATGACGTCGCGTTCCTGGACTGTGTCCGTACCTCGCTGCCATACGCATGGGACATGATCACGGGCCTGATCACGGACCTTGGAGCGGGTGGTGCCGAATTCGCCGATAATCTCGTCCCCCCGCCCGACGAGGCCGCCCGTGGCCAGCTGCTGCGGCTGATGGCCAGCGACGCGATGCGGGCCGCGATCGAGCGGCATTTTGGCGTCCGGCTCGCGTTCCAGAACTGCCACCGGGCCGCCGTGTTCCGGCCCGGTGCCACCGCGGCTCTCGCAGGTTTCATCTCCGCCCGGTCGCAGTTGCTCAACCAGCGACCCGAACTCCTGGACTGTTAGCATCGCACGGTCTGGTAGCGCGGCTAGATGTCGGCGCGGACCGTAGACCAGACCGTCCGGCCGCCAGGGAAGGCGGGGGAGACGCCCCACGCTTCCGAGACCGCGCTGACCAACAGCAGTCCGCGCCCGGATACATCGTCGTCGGCGGGCTTACGGACGGCGGGTTCCGCCACGCCGACCCCCTGGTCGGTGACCTCGATCCGGAGCAGGCCGCTGCCGAGCCGCAGCACGCACCTGACCATGTTGCTGCCGCTGTGCACGATCGCGTTGGTGACGAGCTCGCTGACGATCAGCACCGCGGCCTCGGTTGCCTGCTCCCCGACCGCGTAGCGGAACAGCCAGGCGAGCGTGCGGTGCCGTGCCTCGGCGACCGAGGTAGGGCACGCGGCCAGGTCGAAGGCCTCGCGCAGTACCTCAGTGTCCATCTGTGGCACGCGTAAATTCACCGCCGTTCAAGCAACGTCGACGCGCTGGCTGCACGACCAACTATCCTTTACGAGATGTTCGCGGTGCAACTGTTCTTATGATAATTTCATAACGTAATTTCTGAAGTGCAGAGTTCGCGCTGAACGTACCTATAAGCGTCGATATATGTAGCGCCAAGCACGAGCGGAGGGACGGCACGTGACTCAGGCGCAGTCGGCCAGCGCAGCCACCGTCCGATTGCTGGTTCTCGGCAAGCGGCTGCGGGATCTGCGGGACGCGGCGGGCAAGTCGTTTGAAGACGCGGCGGCGTGCCTGGGCGTTAGCGTGCTTGCCATTCGCCGCATCGAGCAGGGCCAGGTCAAGTGGAAACTGCCCTACATCAAGATGCTGCTCGAGGAGTACGGCGTCAGCGGCGAGGAGGCCAGCACCTTCCTCACGATGGCCATGGAGGCCAACCAGCCTGGCTGGTGGTATCGATACCGCGACGTCCTGCCCGACTGGTTCCGGGCGTTCGTGAGCCTTGAGGAAGAAGCGAGCCTCATGCGGGCTTACGAACCGCACTACATCCCCGGACTGCTGCAGACCGAGGACTACGCGCGCGCCGTGCTGCGCGCCGGGCTCCGTGACGAGCGGGAGATCGAGCGCCGGGTCGAGCTCCGCATGCAGCGCAAGCGACGGCTGATAGAGCCGGGCGGTCCCGACTTCTGGGTCGTCATAGACGAGACCGTGCTGCGCCGCCCGGTCGTGGCGCCCAAGGTGATGCGCGACCAGATCGACCACCTGATTGAGATGGTGGCACTGCCCAACGTCAACCTTCAGGTGATCCCGTTCGCGCTCTACGTGCACGAGGGGATGTACGGACCGTTCCAGCTGTTCCGGTTCCCGTACAAGGAGCTGCAAGACATCGTCTACGTGGAAACCGTGCTGGGGTCTTTCTACGTTGACCAGTACGACGACGTCACCGCGTTCCAGGCGGCGCTCGACCGGATGAGCGCGCTGGCGCCACCACCCCAGCGCACGGAGGCGCTCCTCAGTGCCATCCAGAAGGAGATCAAGGAATGAACCACGTCATCAACGCGGGCCGCGAGCTCGGCGCCGACGGCTGGCACAAGCCGTGGAGCGGGCACAACGGCGGGAATTGCGTGGAGATCAAGCCGCTTGCCGACGGGCGGTTCGCGATGCGCCAGTCCACCGACCCCGAGGGCCCGGCCCTGGTCTTCACCGAGACCGAGCTGGACGTCTTCGCGGCGGGCTGGACCCCGCACAAGGCGGGCCTGCGCTAGCTGAACCGCCAGCCGTCAACACGACCAGGAGACATCTGCGAGATGCCGGAAGACGTAGAGTGGGCGACCCGCAAGCTCGACTATGAGCCCCCCGTGATCGACACGAGCAAGGCGCACTCTGCGCGTCTCTACGACTATCTGCTCGGCGGCAAGGACAACTACCCGCCGGACCGGAAGGCCGCGGAGGAGGTGATCAAGGCCACGCCCTCTATCGTGGTGGCGGCCCGGCAGAACCGGCTGTTCCTAGAGCGGCTCACGCGCTACCTGGCCGCCGAGGAGGGCATCGACCAGTTCCTTGACATCGGTACCGGCATCCCCACCTCGCCGAACGTGCACGAGACCGTCCAGGCGGTGAACCCGGCCGCCCGCGTCGCCTACGTCGACAACGACCCCATCGTCCTGGCTCACGTGCGCGCCCTGCTGAACAGTAGCCCGCAGGGCCGGGTGGTCTACATCCAGGCGGACATGCGCGACGACGAGGCCGTGCTTTCCGCGCCTGACCTGACCGGCACCGTGGACTTCAGCCGGCCTGTCGCGCTGCTCATCCTGTCGACCCTGCACTTCATCACCGATCAGGACGAGGCGCGCGTGCTGCTCGGCCGGTATGTCTCGCGGCTCGCGCCCGGCAGCTTCCTGGCCCTGTCCGTAGCCACTACCGACAACGCCGCGCCGGCCGCGGCAAGTCAGGCGCTAGCCGTATTCCGTGCGCACGGCCTTCCCGTGCTGAAACGCACCCATGCCGAAGTGACCACGCTCTTCGACGGCCTTAAGCTGATCGAGCCCGGCGTCGTACGGGTCAACCGCTGGCGGCCGGACGCGAGCGCCGATCCGGAGGCCAGCGGTGTCGGCATCTACGGCGGCGTCGCCCGCAAACCCTGAGCGACCAGGCGCCCGCAAGCTGCGAACTATTGGCCGGGTCACTGCCGGGAGTGCGCGAGAATAACCCACATGGATCTTCTCGCCGACCTCCAAGCGCGCGGTCTGGTGCAAGACAGCACGGATCTCGACGCGCTCCGCGACCGGATCAACGCGGGCCCGGTCGGTCTTTACTACGGGTGCGACCCGAGCGCCGACAGCCTGCAGGTCGGCAACCTCATCGGCCTGCTCGTGCTGCGCAGGTTCGCCGACGCCGGGCACAGCGCGGTGGCGCTGGCGGGCGGCGCGACCGGCATGATCGGCGACCCGGGCGGCCGGTCGAAGGAACGCAACCTGCTCGACGCCGAGACCCTGGCGAACAACACCAAGCGGATCGCGCAGCAGCTCGAGAGAATCTCCCGCGTCCCGCTGGTGAACAACCTGGGCTGGACCGGCTCGCTGACGCTGCTCGATTTCCTGCGGGACGTCGGCAAGCACGCCAGCGTCAACCAGATGATCGCCCGCGAGTCGGTCAAGGCCCGGTTGGAAAGCGAACAAGGCATCTCTTACACCGAGTTCAGCTACCAGCTGCTGCAGGCCAACGACTACCTGCACCTGTTCAGGAACCACGGGGTGGAGATCCAGATCGGCGGGTCGGACCAGTGGGGCAACCTGCTGGCCGGAGTCGACCTGATCAGGAGGGCGGACGGCGCCCACGCGCACGCCTTCACCTGGCCGCTACTGCTCCGCTCCGACGGCAAGAAGTTCGGCAAGAGCGAAGAGGGCGCGTTGTGGCTCGCGGCCGACCGCACGTCGCCGTACCAGTTCTTCCAGTACTGGATGAACGTGACCGACGCGGACGTGGAGCGGTTCCTGCTTCAGCTGACGCTGGTGCCGGTCGAGGAGTGCCGCGCGGTAGCCGCCGCCCACGCGCTGGCCCCGAACAAGCGCGAGGGCCAGCGCCGGCTCGCCCGCGAGCTGACCACGATCGTGCACGGCCCCGAGGCGACGGCCGCGGCGCAGGAGGCGAGCGCGATCCTGTTCGGCGGCTCGCCGGCGGGCGCGTCGCAGCAGGCGCTCGAGTTCCTGGCGGGCGAGGTGCCGACCTCCGGGTTCGTCCCCGGTGAAGAACTCGTCTATGCCCTCGCCGCGACTCCGCTGGCGTCGTCGTTGTCCGACGCCAGGCGCACGATCGCCCAGGGCGCCGCGTACGTGAACGGGGTGCAGGCGCCCGAGAACAAGCCGCTGTCGGAGGCTGACTTGCTGCACGACCGCTGGGTCCTGCTCCGGCGGGGGAAGCGGACATACCATCTCTTGGACGCCGCTTCCCGCCAGTCTTTATCGGAACGATTGCGGCTTGCTCCCCGGGGCGGCCCTTAACCGAGCCGGGCGGTGAGCACGATTTCGGGGACTCCCGCGAGTGCGCGGGAGACCGGGCAGCCCGCCTTGGCGTCCTCGGCGAACTTCTGGAACTGTTCCGCGTCGATGCCGGGCACCTGGCCTCGCGTGTCGAGATCGATGCGCGCGATCGTCGGCGCGCCGTCGATGAAGCGCAAGTGCACGTTCGCGTCGGTGTGCACCGACTCTGGCACGTGGCCGGCCGAGCTCAGGATGTTGGACAGGGCCATCGTGAAGCAGGCCGCGTGCGCCGCCGCGATCAGCTGCTCCGGGTTGGTCCCCGTGCCTTCCTCGAACCGCGACTTGAATGAGTAGGCGCCTTCGAAAACACCGTCGCCCACGCGGACGGTTCCTGCGCCCCCTTGCAGGGCACCCTGCCACTGAGCGCTGCCGGTTCGGTCGGTCATATCGCTTTCCCCTTTCCTCGATGCGCGTTTTCCAAGATCAGAGCGTACCGTGGCACGAACTCCCGACCCCATTTCCCCCTGTGCAAACAATGGGCGCATATAGTGCGCTAAAGACTTCCCGGGGAGCACACGGCACGGCTCAGAAAATTTCAACCCGAGATTCAGGCAAATCGGACGAACGGGCATGCGAAACTCGCGGCTTTTGGCGACATCAATAGCCGCTAACCGGAGCGAGGGAGCGGCGGCCCGGGGTCGGGTCTCGCGGCGGCTGAACGCTAGGAAGCCCAGCTAGACGGCATTGCCACATATCACCCAAAATTGCGCGAACTCAAATGAGCTGATACGCATGTTGCTGGCGAGTCTCCTGTGAACGTTCTGCATAACGATCTTATTTATTTACTTGATATTCGTAGGGCGATCAAACCTAGACGGCTGGGCTATGCCGATGGTAGGACTGCTTGCATGCGCGTTGCACGGCGTGCAATTGCCGGGTGCGGCCGGGGGCGAGCCCCTGGTGCCCCTCCGTACGCGAGCGTGTCCCGGTGATCGCTGTCGTCGGCGAGGCGCTGATCGACCTGGTCGTGGACGACGCGGGCTCCGTTGCCGCGCGACCAGGAGGCGGGCCCTTCAACGTCGCGCGCACGCTCGGCAGGCTCGGTATGCCGACCACCTTCCTCGGCAGGCTGTCCCGGGATAACTTCGGCCGGATGCTGCGGACCAGCCTGCGCGGCGACGGCGTCGCGCTCGGGGTGACCGCGCCCGCAGAAGCGCCTACCACGCTGGCGGTCGCCGACATCGGCGCGGACGGTGGCGCGAGGTACGAGTTCCACCTGGAGGACACCGCCGCGGCCGACCTTGACTACACGCGGCTGTCCGCGGCGATGCCGGACAACCTGACCGCCTTCCACGTGGGGTCGCTGGCGCTGGTGATGGAGCCGATCGCGTGCTCCGTCGAACGGTTGCTCGCCGACCTGCCGCCGGACGCGCTGGTGATGGTCGATCCCAACTGCCGGCCGGCCGCGATCACCGACAAGGACGCCTACCTGGACCGCTTCGAGGGCATGATGCACCGCGCGGACGCCGTGAAGGTGAGCGTGGAGGATCTGCACTACCTCTGCCCCGGGGTCCCGGCGGAGGTCGCCGCCACCACCTTGCTCGGTGAGAAGCTCGCGCTCGTGCTCGTCACCGACGGACCACGCCCGGTGCGGGCCTTCCTGCCCGTCGGCGAGCTCAGCGTGCCGGTCCCCGAGGTGCCCGTGGTGGACACCATCGGCGCCGGGGACGCGTTCGGCGGGGCCTTCCTCGCGTGGTGGTCGGCGCACGGGCTCGGCCGGGATGACCTGCGGCTGCCCGGCGCCGTCCGCGACGCGCTGCGGGCCGCCGCCGCGGTCGCGTCGATGACGTGCACCCGGGCTGGCGCCGAGCCGCCCTGGCTCGCGGAGGTGCGCGCGCTCTCGCCCTCGTGGTAGTGGCTCATGAAACACTGAAGCCCGTGGATTACCCTCAGGCACCGCGCCCCTCGTTCCTCTTTGACTTGGACGGGACGCTGATCGACAGCGTCTACCAGCACGTGATCGCCTGGCGCGCCGCGCTCACCGGCATCGGCATCGACTTGTCCGTGTGGCGGATCCACCGCAGGATCGGAATGAGCGGCGGGCTGTTCGTGCAGGCTCTGCTCCGCGAGACGGGCCGGACGCTGTCCGCGGCCGACATCAAGCAGCTTCAGCTCTCGCACGCCGAGGCGTTCCTGAGCCAGACGGGCACGGTGACCGCGCTGCCCGGTGCGCGCGAGCTGCTCGCGGCGCTCACCGACGCGCGGATCAAATGGGCGATCGCGACCAGCGGCTACGCGGCGACGGCCAGGCCGGCCCTGGAGCTGCTCGGACTGCCCGAGGACACCCCGATGGTGACCAGGGACCTGGTGCGGCACGCCAAGCCGGACCCCGACCTGTTCCTGGCGGCCGCGGCGCTGCTTGGGGTGGAGCCGCGGCACGCGATGGTCGTCGGCGACAGCGTCTGGGACCTGCTGGCCGCGCGGCGGGCCGAGGCGCTCGGCGTCGGGCTGCAGTCCGGCGGGTACGGTCGGGAAGAACTGGAGCGCGCGGGCGCCTACCGCGTCTACGCCGATCCGGCCGAGATGCTGGCGAGGATCGACGAGATGGGAGTGCGCAGTGACGGAACGTGACGTTCGGGAGAATCATGGACCTTAACCTGCGCGGCAAGCGCGCGCTGATCACCGGCGGCAGCAAGGGGATCGGGTTCGCCATCGCCGAGGCGCTGACGGCCGAGGGCGCCTCGGTCGGCCTCATCGCCCGCGACCCGACCGGGCTCGCCGCGGCGGCGGGGAAGCTGACCGCGGACGGCGCGGCGGTGGCCACCGCGGCGGCCGACGTCACCGACACGGTGGCGCTGACCGAGGCGGTGGAGCAGATCGCGCACGTGCTCGGCGGCCTGGACCTGCTGGTGGCCAACGCCGGCGGGACGATCGGCCGGGGTAACCTCACGAGCGCCCAACCCGACGAGTTCACCGCGACGTTCGCGCTCAACGCCGGTCACGCGGCCGAGCTCATCCGGGTCGGCCTGCCGCATTTGCGTGCCTCCGCCAGCGGGGGAGGCGCGGTGGTGATCATGTCGTCGATCACCGGCATGCGCCCGGCGCCGCGTACCGCCTACGCGGCCGCCAAGGCGGCGGAGATCCACCTGGCCGCGAC
>DATMKQ010000378.1:0-12918 GCA_035571275.1 Trebonia sp. | reverse complement strand
GAGCAGTCCGAGCAGTGACCTGAGGATATCTTCCACCTGGTCGAAGCTGTCTTGCTGGCCGTCGAACCTGGTCATGTGGTCACGACCAGCTTTGTCGCGGAACGCTAGCCTCATCGTTAGCGTCGTCACTCCGTCGGTTTCGTGCAGCTGCATGGTCTCGACCGCCTCCGCTTCCGGCCAGCCTTCGAACAGCCACGTCTCCACGGTCCGGATCGGCGGCTCGACCTCCAGGTAGGTTCCGCGGAACGAGCACTCGGTTCCGTCGTCGGTCACGAAGACGTAGTGGTAGGCCCCTCCGACGCGCAGGTCGATCGAGCACTCCGTCATCTGGTCCGGGGGTGTAGCGCCCCATTTGCTCACATGCTCGGGCTTCGTCAATACGTCGAAGACGAGAGCGATTGGAGCGTCGAACTCTCGTGTTATGAGGACGTCGAGCTCGTTCGGGAATTCGATGTGTGCCGATCCATGTCTATTAGGTGTCACTGTCGTTCTCCCTTTTCTGCAGCTCTTTGAGGTAGTCGTCCATCCGGTCCAGGCGCTCATTCCACATCTGCTCGTACTTGGCCAGCCACTCGTGCAACGGCCGCAGAGGCGCGGGCTCCAGGCTGTATAGCCGGTGACGCCCCTGCGCCCGGCACTTCACCAGTCCCACCTCGCTGAGCACCCGCAGGTGCTTGGACACCTGAGGCTGGGACAGCGACAGGTCGGCCACGATCGTGCCGACCGCCTTCTCGCCTGCCATCAGCGCGTCGAGGATCTCGCGACGGCGCACTTCCGCGATCGCGTTGAAGACGTCCGAGGTCGTGGGGGAGCGGGCCATGGCTCAAATATATTCCGATATAGGAATGAGTCAAGGCCACTGAGCCGTCGGATAGGCCACGCCGACGCAGATCAGTACATCTGTCCCTGCATGTGGAAGCTCATGGTTCCACAGACCGCTCCCGTTACGAGGCAGCAAAACGAAGGGACCGGCCTACGGCTAAGCGCGGATGCCCGCCCGAGCAGAACCCCCGACTCGGGGCCTTACGCGCTCGCGTCCTCCTTACCAGCCCCGGGCACGCCACTCCGCTAGGTGCGGGCGTTCGGCGCCTAGGGTGGTGTCGTTGCCGTGGCCTGGGTAGATCCACGTCTCATCGGGGAGCCGCCCGAACACGCGCTCTTCCAGGCCGCTTATCAGGCTGTTGAAGGCCTCTGGGGTTGTTGTCCTCCCAGGACCGCCCGGGAACAGGCAGTCGCCGGTGAATAGGTGCGGCTCCGCCGCGCCCGTGTAGACCAGCGCGATGCTGCCGGGCGTGTGGCCGACGAGGTGGACGACCGACAGCGACACGTCGCCGAACCGGACGGTCTCCCCGTCGTCGACGAGCTCATCGGTCGGCACCGGGATCCCCGGCGCGTCCAGCGGATGCGCGACGGTTACAGCGCCGGTCGCGGCGCGCACCTGCTCCAGCGCCTGCCAGTGGTCGGGATGCTGGTGGGTGGTCACGATCCGCTCGACCGGCGTGTCGCCGATCATCTCGAGCAGCCGTTCCGGGTCCGCCGCCGCGTCTATGAGCAGCGCCTGGCCCGTGCCCGCGTCGCGCAGCAAGTAGGAGTTGTTCTCGTACGGCCCCACGGCGATCTTGGTCACTGTCAGGCCGTTGATCTCCCTCGTGTCGGACGGCCCGCCGACACGCACGTCTCCGGTGTAGGTCACGACAAGAACTTATACCGAACGGTCCCCGGCGCTTCCCTCGGACGCCCGTACCCGCCTGCGGATGGCGGGCCCGAGCGCCAGCTGCCACGCCGCCGCGACCGCGCACGCCGCGGCGCACGACAGCCACAGCGCCGGGCGCCCGTGGGCGAGCAGCCGCGTCCCCGCGATCGGCGCGATCAGGAAACCGATCGAGAACGCGAGGCCGAACACCCCGTTGTACCGCCCGCGCAGCCGCGGCGGCGCCATGGCTGAGACGACGGCGACGGCGGTGGCGTTGGCGAGGATCTCGCCGATCGTCCAGACGCCCACGCACCCCGCGTACTGCCAGGTCGTGCTGGCCAGCGTGGTCAGCGCGTAGCCGAGGCCGAGGAAAGCGATCCCGCAGGCGATCACCGTGGCGTGATCGTGGCGCCCCAGCCAGGCCCCGGCTACGGGCTGGAGCGCGACGATCACGATCCCGTTGACGGCCATCGCGAACCCGTACGCCTGGGCGGGCAGCCCGCTGCCCGACATGGCCAGCGGGAGCGTGGTGAACGCCTGCATGTACACCGACGTCTCGATGAGCATCAGCAGGAAGAACGAGACCAGCAGCCGGTCACGCAGCACGGCGCCAAAGCCGCCGGCGGCCTGATGCCCGCCGGCGTCGGCGGTCGCCGCGGGCAGCGTCTCCGGCACCGCCCGCCAGACCAGCAGCCCGAACATCGCGCACGTGACCGCGTCCGCCCAGAACAGCGGCGTGAAACCCGCTCTGGCCAGCGTCCCCCCGAGCACCATCGCGACCGAGAACCCGATGTTCACCGCCCAGAACAGCAGCCCGAACGCGCGTGTCCGTTCCGCGGCGGGCACCAGGTCCGCCACCAGCGCCGAGGAGGCCGGCCTGTACATGTCGACGGTGAGCCCGACGGCGACGGAGGCGGCCATCAGCGGCCCGAGCCCGCGGGCGTAGCCGAGCCCGAGCAGCGCCCCGGCGTTGGCGAGCATCCCGATGGTCAGGGTGGCCCGGCGGCCGATCCTGTCCGCCATCGTGCCGCCGATCAGCTGGGAGAACACCGATCCGGCACCGTAGCTGGCGAGCACCGCGCCGACCAGCGTGAGCGACAGGTGCCTGGCGCTGCTCAGGTACAGCGCGAGGAACGGCTCGACGAACATGCCGAGCCTGTTGATCAGTGTCCCGGCCCACAGCACCCAGAACGGCCTGGGCAGTCCGCCCGCGGCCCGCTGCGCCACCCCGACGGACCGCCTGGCGACACGAGTGGCTGGCGCCGTCGCGACGGTCGTTGTTCCCATGCCGCCATCGTGCCGATGGGGTCTGACATTCCGCCCCGGCCGCGCGGGTTCAGCGCAAGATCGCGGGCGCGGACTCGGTGAGCGCGCCCGGATAGAAGCGCCGCGCCGCGTCGATGATCTCGTCCAGCGGCGGCCACCAGCGGCCGTGCCGCAGCGAGCCCAGCGCGTGCAACAGCCCGGCGGCCTGTTCCGCGGGCTCGGCGGCGGCGACCACCGCCACCCGGTGCAGTCGCACCGAACGCAGCGGCCCCAGGTAGAAGTCCGGCTTCGGCTCGGGGTCCGCGCCGGGCGCGGCGGGCGGCGTCTCCTCGGCGAGCACGAGGTAGTAGTCGGGCAGTTCGAACCTGTTGGCCCGCCACGCGGCCAGCGCCTCCGCGGCCCGCAGCTCGAACTCCTCGCCGCCGCGCGGCTGCCGCGTTACTTCCCACATCGCCTGCCATCGCGCGGCGACCGCCGCGAGCGGATCGGCGGCCACGAGCACGTAGGGCGACGATATGCCGGCCGCCCGGCGCAGCGCCCCGGCGGCCGCCTCGACGCCGACGGCGGACTCCTCGGGCCGGACCAGCGAGACGTTCATCGACCTGCTCACGACGCCTAGTAGCGCCTCGGACGCCTGCCCGGCCAGCACCACCACGGTTGACGGATTGCGCCTCATCGCCCCGATGATAGTGCTGGGCCGTCCTGAGCCGGCGGAGCCGGGGCGGGGAGGCACGAGCGTCCCGTCCAGGATGGCGGCGCGGCCGACATGTCGATGGGCAGCGCCGACAGGCGCGGATGATCATTACCGGCACCATGGACGCGGCCGTGAAGGCCGACATGCTCGCCGACGGCATCACCATTTCGGGACAGTTACGGCCGCGAGCGCGCCCAGGCCGGTGCCGGAATCGCCGCCTGGCCACAGCGGACCATGGGACTGCGAATCAGGGAGGCGCTGGGAATCGAGAAGGCCGATTTCAAGGTCAAGCGGACCGGTGAACGGTACCTGAAACTGCGCCCAGTCCAGCCGGGACGGCCGTAGCCGGGTACCGCTCAAGCACCGCAAGGAAGGCCAGGGCCGCAACGTCCCGGTGCCGGATTACGTGTGGGAAATGGTCCAGGCCATGCCGGACGGGCCGCTGTGCCCCGGCCCGACCACCCGGTACCTGCAATACGGACCCGTGCCATGATGAACGCCCGCTGGACGGCTAAGCCCGCACTCGCGGCCGCAGCCTAGGCCCGCGTGCCGGCGACCACCAGACGATAACGGCAGCAGCCGGGAAAGGCAGGCCACCAGGCAGCAGGTCGCACCACTTGCCGTCCCAGGCGCGGCCAGTACCGCGCCGACCGGGCCGGGACGGAAATACCCGCCTGACCGCCGTCCCGTAGCCCCCGCCCGCCACCCGGGCCCGCGGCGCGCTCCGCGTACGAGGAGCCAGCAAGTCAACATCCAAGTCAAAGACAAAGGCGCGCTCCGCGCGCTCACTCTGCCCGGATGATGCGTCAGGAGGTTCCAAGGATGTTGCTGCAACTGGTCGGCGGTCCGACGGGATCACCTTGGATCTGATACTGGAACCCGTCTTCGATGGTCTGCGGTCCGTAGATACCATCCTGCTGGGACGGGGGGAAGAACTCGGCAGCCTGGGCGACCTTGACGGCTGCCTGGGTTTTCGGCCCGTACATGCCATCGACCGTGAGCTTGGTATTATAGCAGTCGTTCAGGTCTATCTGCAACCGCGCCACGGCCGAGCCGGAGTCCCCGGGTGCGAGCTGGCAGACCCATTTGCTGGGGGTGGCATTGCCGACGGTCGGGACGCGCATTAGCCCGGAGGATGCGGCGTCAACCAGACTCGTGCCGCCGCAAGTAAGGGTTGCTGCACTCGCTGGCGTGGCCACTATGAACGTGGGAAGCAGGACGCTCACCGACGCGATGGCCAGCGCCGCCGCCGCAGATGAGAACGAGCGAATTCGTTTCATAATCGGGTGACCTCCAAGTGAGGGACTATGCGATGTCGGCTCGCGGCCTACTCGCATCATGCGCGCCAGGAATTGAGCCAGCCGTGAGGCTGCCTTAAGCCGCCCCCGCAACCTCGAACCCCACGAATACCAGCCAGAGCCGGGCGCCGCGCCCCCGGACCCCGCCCGACTCAGAGGAAAAACGCCAGCCCGTAAGAAAAGGCGCGCTCCGCGCGCTCACCGTCAACAACCCGGCGACCCTCGCCGCACGAACGACCCGCCGGCTCGCAGATGCCCGCGGCGCAAGACCCGCGCCCCGGGCATTACCCATTTCATCGCGACCCCGGACAGCGACCGCACAGCCACCACGCACCCGCCGCACACCAGCACACCCGCCCATCCAGGTCGCCAGCTCTGTACTTACTCTATTTCAAATTCACGTACGGCCGGGGCCAGCGGGGTCTCGTCTGAGACGTTAACGGGTGTCGGGGGAAACCAGTGCATTTCGTAATGCCAGTCGGTTCCTTGCTCTCCACTGCAAGGCCTGGCCATTTTCCGCCGAGTTCCTTGTGCCTGGAGCGCAGTTCAACAGGGATCCAGTCGAGATCGGGCTCCTGGACCGCCAGGCCAACTCGGATCCGTTGCAGGCACTGAACGACGTTTTATGACATCCTGAACCATCCCGCGCTGACCGGCATCCCGGCCCGGGACCTGACCGCGCTGGCCGCGGACCTGCAAGCCCAGTCCGAGGCCCGCTTGCAGTTGCAGTACCGGACCCGGTATGGCCGCCGCACCCGCGCCGCCTGCAGCGCCCCGCACGGCAACCGGCGGCTCGACGTCACCGACCACCTGCTGGCATTGCGCCTTCGCCAGCACCTGACCCTGCCCGTCGCGGCCATCGGCGCACTGCTCTACAGCAACGTTAGGCGCGGTTTCGGCGGGGGAGCAGCCGCAACCGGCGCGATGGCCACTTCCGCCTTAGCTCCCACCGCCCCGGCTCCGGCCCCAGGCACTGGCACCTCCGCTTCCGCCCCGCTCAGCCCGAACTGATCCCGGATCGTCCCGTCGATCTTGAGCCAGCTGTACCGGGCGAAGGCCAGCACGGACAAGCCGAGCACGACGCTCAGCAACGTCACAGGGAGCCCGGACAGGCTGCCACCGTCGTAGAGCTCGAGCAGCGTCAGGAACACGGTGGAGATCGAGCCAAGCAGACCCCACTGCGTCGCCAGCGCGGCCAGCAGGAATCCCCACACGCGGCCGCGGTACTCGTAGCACGTGTCCCGCTCACTGGGGGCGGAGACGTTCACCCGGGTGGCTGTCCCGTTATAGAGAATCGGCGCGATGATGACCAGCGTCCCGAAGAAGACCGCGAGCCCCGCGTACGAGCCCGCGGGCAGGATGCGGGTGGGCGTGCGCGAGGGCAGCGCGCCTGACGCCAGGATCAGCGTCAGTACCGAGCCGATCACGCCGGTGCTCGTCGCGAAGTTCTGCGTGAAATCCCAGCCGATCTGGCCGAGTTGCGAGCGGAACCTGATCCCCGCCTTCCTGACATCCGGGTGGCGGAACGTCACGATGCACCGCGCCACGATGAACAAGAAGCACGCGACAAGGGAAAATACCGTGAGCGCGGTTAGGTCGAACTGCTGAGCCGAACTAAGCGTCATGGCCATCCATCCTCACCGGGCCATCCTCACCGGACCGCCTTCGCATCCGCCTTCGTATCCGCCTTCGCCGGCCACGCCGGTGCCGTAGGCTGGCGACACGGCTGACCCTAACGGGGAAGGTCGGCCCCGGGGGAGCGGCCTAGGTACCGGGCATAACCGCGGCTCTCGCGGTGCTTACATCCTGGTGGTCTCGTACCAGGGCAGAATGTCAGACCCCCTCGCTACGATGGTGCCCCCGTTCAAGGACTGAAAAGACGAAGAGAAGAGCGCGCAGTGGCTGACCGGCTTGTCGTTCGCGGCGCACGCGAGCACAACCTCAAGGACGTCTCCATCGACCTGCCGCGCGACGCCATGATCGTGTTCACCGGGCTGTCCGGCTCGGGCAAGTCAAGCCTTGCCTTCGACACGATCTTCGCTGAAGGCCAGCGGCGGTACGTCGAAAGCCTGTCCGCGTACGCTCGCCAGTTCCTCGGCCAGATGGACAAGCCGGACGTCGACTTCATCGACGGCCTGTCGCCGGCGGTCAGCATCGATCAGAAGGCGGCGAGCCGCAACCCCAGGTCGACCGTCGGCACGATCACCGAGGTGTACGACTACTTGCGGCTGCTGTACGCCCGGGTCGGCAAGCCGCACTGCCCGCTGTGCGGCCGCCCGATCGCGCGGCAGAGCCCGCAGCAGATTGTGGACCGGGTCCTCGAGCTCGAGGAGGGCATGAAGTTCCAAGTGCTGGCCCCGGTGGTGCGAGGCCGCAAGGGTGAGTACGGCGAACTGCTCAAGGAACTCCAGACCAAGGGTTACTCGCGGGCCCGCGTCGACGGCGAGGTCATCCGCCTGGACGAGGTCACGGGGTCGACCATCCCGGCGCTCAAGAAGTACGAGAAGCACAACATAGAGGTGATCATCGACCGCCTCGCGGTCAAGGACACCGCCCGCCGCAGGCTCACCGACTCCGTCGAGACCGCGCTGAACCTGGCCGGCGGCGTGGTCATCCTCGACTTCGTTGACCTCCCCGACACCGACCCGCACCGCGAGCGGATGTACTCCGAGCACCTGGCGTGCCTGTACGACGATCTGTCGTTCGACGAACTCGAGCCGCGGAGCTTCTCGTTCAACTCCCCGTGGGGCGCCTGCCCGGACTGCACGGGCCTTGGCACCAGGATGGAAGTCGACCCGGAGCTGATAGTCCCCGACCCGGGCAAATCCCTCAATGAGGGAGCCATCGCCCCCTGGGCGGGCGGCCACATCAGCGACTATTTCGACCGGCTGATCGAGGCCCTCGCCGAGACCATCGGGTTCCGGATGAACACCCCCTGGGAGAAGCTCCCGCAAAAGGCGAAGAACGCGCTGCTCAAGGGCTACGACGCGCAGGTGCACGTCAGGTACAAGAACCGGTACGGGCGCGAGCGCTCCTACTACACGAACTTCGAGGGCGCGATCAGCTACGTCGAGCGCCGGCACGGCGAGGCGGAAAGCGACTCGAGCCGGGAGAAGTTCGCCGGCTACATGCGCGAGGTGCCGTGCCCGTCCTGCCAGGGCGCCCGGCTCAAGCCGGTGAGCCTCGCCGTGACGGTGGACGGCAAGTCGATCGCCGACTTCGGCGCGCTGCCCATCGGCGAGCTCGCCAAGCTGCTGCTCACCCTTGAGCTGTCCGAGCGGGACATGCAGATCGCCAGGCTGATCCTGAAGGAAGTCAACGCGCGGCTCGGCTTCCTGCTCGACGTCGGCCTCGACTACCTGACCCTCGACCGCGGGTCCGCCACCCTCGCGGGCGGCGAGGCACAGCGGATCCGGCTGGCCACCCAGATCGGGTCCGGCCTGGTCGGGGTGCTCTACGTGCTCGACGAGCCGTCTATCGGCCTGCACCAGCGGGACAACCACCGGCTGCTCGACACGCTGCTGCGGCTGCGGGACCTCGGCAACACGCTGATCGTGGTTGAGCACGACGAGGACACGATCCGCGCGGCCGACTGGGTGGTGGACATCGGCCCCGGCGCGGGGGAGCACGGCGGCCACGTCGTCGTGTCGGGAACGGTCGATGAGTTGCTCACCAGCCAGACCTCGCTGACCGGCGCGTACCTGTCCGGTCGCAAGCAGATCCCGGTCCCCGCGACGCGCCGCAAGCCGCAGAAGAGCCGCGAGCTTGTCGTCAAGGGCGCCACCGAGCACAACCTCAAGGACGTCGACGTGACGTTCCCGCTCGGCTGCTTCATCGCGGTCACCGGTGTGTCGGGATCGGGCAAGTCGACGCTGGTCAACGATATCCTGTATCGGGCGCTCGCGAGGGAACTCCACCTGGCCCGCACGGTACCGGGCAAGCACATCAGGGTCACCGGCATGCAGCACCTGGACAAGGTGGTACACGTCGACCAGGGTCCGATCGGCCGCACGCCGCGGTCCAACCCGGCGACCTACACCGGGGTGTTCGACCACATCAGGAAGCTGTTCGCCGCCACCACGGAAGCGAAGATCCGCGGCTACCAGCCCGGCCGGTTCTCGTTCAACGTGAAAGGCGGCCGCTGCGAGGCCTGCGCCGGCGACGGCACGATCAAGATCGAGATGCAGTTCCTGCCGGACGTGTACGTGCCGTGCGAGGTCTGCCACGGCGCCAGGTACAACACCGACACCCTCCAGGTGCACTACAAGGGCAAGTCCATCGCCGAGGTGCTCGACATGCCCATCGAGGAGGCCGAAGCCTTCTTCGAGCCCGTCCCCGCCATCCACCGGCACCTGAAGACGCTGGTCGACGTCGGGCTCGGCTACGTCCGGCTAGGCCAGCCCGCGACCACGCTGTCCGGCGGCGAGGCGCAGCGCGTCAAGCTCGCCTCCGAACTGCAGCGCAGGTCAACCGGCCGGACCATCTACGTGCTCGATGAGCCGACGACCGGCCTGCACTTCGAGGACATCCGCAAGCTTCTCGGGGTGCTCACGAAGCTCGTGGAGAACGGCAACACCGTGATCGTCATCGAGCACAACCTCGACGTGATCAAGTCGGCGGACTGGATCATCGACATGGGCCCGGAAGGAGGCTCCGGCGGCGGCACGATCGTGGCCACCGGCACCCCCGAATCGGTAGCCGCGAACGAGAAGAGCTACACAGGGCAGTTCCTCCAGCACCTGCTCCCCAAGTAAAACCACATTCATTTTCCCGAACGGAGGCGCCGTGGCCCCGTTCGGGACATGACTCCGCGCCGACGGCAGACCCCTCGACCCTGCCCCCCTCCGCCCCCGGCTCCGCTCCGCCCCTGCGGTTCCCCGTCGGCGCGGCCCCCGCCTCCTTACTTAGCCGGCTCGGCCGTGACGCCGGCCGCGCGGCGAAATAGCTGCTGGGCCGCCCGGATGAGCCTGGAGTCGGCCGGCCCGGGCTCGGTGTGGAAGCCCGAGTCGAAGCCGTGCGTGCTCGCCCAGCACAACACCGCCGTCGCCTCCGGGTCCTCGACATCGAACACGCCGGCTTCCTTGCCGCCGGTGAGCAGATCGCTGATCGCGCCCAACACGAGGGCATGGGACGACCGGTGGCTGGCGGACACGTGACCGCCGTGCTGAAACAGGACCTCATGCAAGTCGTGGTTCTCCAGGTAGCTGTCGAAGATTGCCTGGACGCACGCGTCGAGCTTGGCCGGCCAATCCCCGGCCGGGTCAGTCGCGGCGCGGATGCGGTCGGCGTGCCGAGCGGAGAACTGGTCCTGCAGGGCGACGAGCAGGTCGTCCTTCGAGCCGAAGTACAGGTAGAACAACCCCTTGGACACCCCGGCCCGGCTGGTGATGTCCTCAACCGACGTGGCCGCGACGCCCTTGTCGACAAACAGTTCCTCGCTCGCCGCGAGCAGGTCAGCGCGCCTTTGCTCGGCAGGTTTAGTCCGGCCCATCACCAGCTCCCATCACGTCCATCACGCCTATCACCGGCTCCTCTCACCGGTTGGCGACGTTCCCAGCATACTGGCTGACCGTCAGTCATACTATTGACTGACCGCCAGTCAGTTCGCTAGTGTCCCTGCTATGAAGCGATTTGCCTGGATCGGACGGCAGCTGGTGATCGACCTGGGGCCGCTGCGGAAGTCCCGTGACCTTCGCTGGCTCTTCGGCGGCCAGCTCGTGTCCATGCTCGGCGGGCAGCTCACCATGGTCGCGGTGCCCTATCAGGTCTACGCGCTGACCCGATCCTCCCTCGATGTCGGGCTGATCTCGCTGGCACAACTGCTGCCGCTGATCGTCGGGGGCCTGCTTGGCGGAGCACTCGCCGACGCTGTTGACCGTCGCGTCGTGCTGCTGGCCGCGCAGTTGGTCACCGCCCTGTGCGCGGTCGGCCTGGCGGTCAACGCCGATGCGGGGACCGCTTTGTGGCCGTTGTTCGCCCTGCCCGCCGTGGCCGTCGGCTTCGCCGTCGCCGGCGAGTCGGGACTGTCCGCGATGCTGCCAAACCTGGCCGGGCGATCCGAGATGGCGACCGTGAACGCCATGTTCCAGGCGCTGATGCAGCTTGGCCAGGTGGCGGGTCCGGCCGTGGCCGGCCTGCTGCTCGCCGGGGCAGGAGTCCGCTTCGTCTACTGGCTGGACGCGGCCAGCCTGGCGGTGGCCATGCTGGCGACGTCCCTGATCGGCCCGCAGCCCCCGGCGGGCACGAGCGATTCGCCGGGGGCCGGCCTTCGCTCGATCGCGGCCGGGTTCCGGCACCTGCGCGGGCGCCCGATCATCCAGGGCGCCTTCCTGATCGACATCAACGCGACGGTGTTCGGGATGCCGAAGGCCGTTTTCCCCGCACTGGCCAGCACGGTGTTCCCTGGTGGGGCGCGGACGCTGGGGCTGCTGTACGCCGCCCCCGGTGCGGGGGCGCTGCTGGGCGCGGTTGGCGCCGGCTGGGTGCACCGGGTGCGACGGCAGGGCCGCGCGGTCATCGTCGCGGTCATCGTCTGGGGCGCCGCGATCACCTGCTTCGGGCTGACGCACTGGCTGCCGCTGGCGCTCGCGCTGCTGGCCGTGGCCGGATGGGCCGACGTCATCTCGGCGGTCTTCCGCGGCACGATCATTCAGCTTGCCGTGCCTGACGCTTTGCGGGGGCGCCTGATGGGCGTGCAGATGGCGGCGGTCACGGCGGGACCGAAGCTGGGGGACGTAGAGTCCGGGGCGGTGGCCAGCGCCTTCGGCGCCACCACGTCCGTGGTCTCTGGCGGGCTGGCCTGCGTCGCTGGCGCGCTGGTCCTGGCCCGGCTGCTCCCGGCGTTCAGCCGCCAGCGGCTACCGGCTATCGCTGATCCCGAAGACCAGCAGCATGAAGATCTATCACCGCGCTGACAACGCGGACGCCGCGCCCGGTGTTGGCCATGGATGAAGGCAGGTAATCCAAGCCGACCTGGGAGGACGACAATGACCTCAGAACCGACGATCGCGTTCCTCGGCCTCGGACGGATGGGGCAGCCGATGGCGATGAACCTGGTCCGCGCCGGGTTCCACGTCCGGGTGTGGAACCGCACGCTCAACCGCACCGACGTGTTCGCGGCCGAGGGCGGCGTCCCCGCCGCCACGCCCGCGGACGCCACCCGCGGCGCGGACATCGTGATCACGATGCTCGCCGACGGCCCGGCGGTGCGCGGGGCGATGGTGCGCAGGGAGGGCGGCTTGGAAGGGGCGGACAGCAGGCAATGCTGGCTGCGCGGGGGAGCCTCGCCGACGCTGCACGAGGCGGTCTGGGTGCAGATGAGCACCGTCGGCGCGGCGTGGACGCGACTGCTCGCGCAGGACGCCGCGGCATACGGGGTCCGCTTCGTCGACGCCCCGGTGTCCGGCAGCGAGGGGCCGGCCAAGTCAGGTGACCTGGTCATCTTGGCCAGCGGCCCCGCCGACCTGCACGACAAGCTCGCCCCGGTGTTCGACGCGATGGGCCGGCGGACGTTCTGGCTGGGCGAAGCCGGCGCTGGCACCAGCGCCAAGCTCGTGCTCAACAACCTGCTCGTCGGGCTGACCGAGGCGACGGCCGAAGCGCTGACGTTCGCCGCCAGCCTTGGCGTCGACCCCGCGGACATCGTCGAACTACTCAGCCAGACGCCACTCGGCTCGCCCTACACCGTGCAGAAGGCCCGCGCCATGCTCGCCGCCGACTTCCGGCCAGCCTTCGCGCTCAAGCACGCGATCAAGGACGCGGGCCTCGCCCTGGACGCCGCACACGACAGCGACACGACGCTGACCCTGACCGAGGCCCTGCTGCCAGGCTGGCGGGACGTCGCCGCCAGCGGCCACGCCGACGACGACCTCGCGGCGGTCTACACGCGCACCGCCGCCTGATCGCGGCCAGCCGACCCCCATCCCCCCACCCCCTCCCGCCTCGTCTTTGCCAAACAGACGTCACGG
>DATMKQ010000377.1:0-6099 GCA_035571275.1 Trebonia sp. | reverse complement strand
GGGTCGCAGACGATCACGCAGATCTGGAGCGCCACCGAGAGCCAGTCCGGCGCCGCGGTGACGATCGGCGACCTCAGCTACGACGCGGTGATACCGGTCAACGGCTCGACGACGTTCGGCCTGCTGGGCAGCGGCACGGCGCCGACCACGCTACCGAACCTCACATGCACCGCTACCTAGCGGAATTAAATCACCGCGAGGGCACTCACTCTCGCATCAGCTCCCTCTTTCGAACCTATTGACACAGGATGCCTGCTTGTTACGGTGACGGTACCTGACAGAAGTCAGCTCCCCGAGAAAGGGAATACCGTGCGCGTAACCCGAAGACAAAGCTGGGTACTGGCACTCGTAACAGCAGGCTTCCTGGCCCTCGTGGCCGCGACAATTCCCGCGCAGGCGATGGCGGCGCCGCGTGCCACCGAAGCACCGGCCGCCCAGCACTGCAACAACGTGGAGTTCATCGGTGCACGCGGTTCTGGCCAGCACTACACCGGGAAAGGGTCGTTCGGCGGCCTGGGTCCCGAGGTGTCCAAGATGGTCGGGGTCATCAAGGCACAGCTGGGAAAGAAGCGCTTCTCGTACGGAACGGACGCGCTCCCTTACCCGGCCGTATCCGACAGCGTCCTCATTCCCTCGGCTCTCGAGGTGGCGGAAATCCTCGCCGGGGACGTGACGGTCTACATCACTAACAACCTCGACAAGTTCATGGGCAGCATTAGCAAAGGCGTGGACGACGCCATATCCGACATGAACGACTATCACAAGTTGTGCGGCGCCACCGTCTTTGTCCTCGCCGGGTACTCACAGGGCGCGATGGTCATGCACACGGTGCAGAACGACCTCAACCGCCATTCGGCCGTATTCAAGAAGATCGCGGGCACGCTGCTGCTGGCGGACGGTTTCCGGGCGCCGCACACGAAGGCCCACCAGTTCGGCACATCGAAGACCGGCGGCGAAGGCATCGTGCCGTGGCTGCTCGGACCTGGCCGCGACGTGTCGCTGCCCGGCACGACCGCCAACATCTGCGACGCCAACGACTTCGTGTGCGACACCACAAGGGACACGTGGATTCACATCAGTGGCGACTTGAAGATTCACAGCGACTACACGCATTGCGACTCGAAGTGGCAGTGCACCTCGCAGAAGGTCCTGACCACCGCGTCGACCTGGGTGGGCGACGCCGTCATCAAACGACTGGGCTAGGCCCCCGCCCATCCGCTAACTCCTGCGACACCACCCCATCGGCGAGCAGGGCGTCCACGTCCTCCAAGCCGAGCGCGGTGAGCACTTCCCGAGTGTGCGCCCCCGCCCGGGCGATCGGCCCCGGGACGAACGCCGCGGCGGGGGCGGCACCGTCGGAGAACCGCGGCGCGGGCGTCGGCTGCGTAACGCCGTCGACGCTCGCGTACGTGCCGCGCGCCGCCAGGTGCGGGTGGGACGGCGCCTCGGTCATCGAGAGCACCGGCGCGACGCACGCGTCGCTGCCCTCGAACACCTTCGACCACTCCGTCATCGTCCGCTCCGCGAAGCGCGCGGCGAACGCCTGCCGCATCCGCGGCCACCGCGCCTGGTCGCGGGCGTCGGGCAGGTCGGCCGGCACCCCTTCGGGCGCGAAAAGCAGCGTGATGAACCGCACGTAGAACTGCGGCTCGAGCGCCCCGACGGCCATGTGCCGCCCGTCCGAGGTCTCGTACACGTCGTAGAACGGCGCCCCGGTGTCCAGCCGGTTCACGCCGCGCTCGTCGGTCCACGCGCCGTCGGCGAGCAGCCCGTACGTCATCGCCTGGAGCATCGCGGCCCCGTCCACGATCGCGGCGTCGACCACCTGGCCGCGCCCGGTCTCGCGGGCGCGCAGCAGCGCGGCGAGCATCCCGACCGCCAGGAACAGCGAGCCGCCGCCGAAGTCGCCCAGGTAGTTCACCGGCACCTGCGGCGGCCCGCCGGCCCGCCCGATCGCGTGCAGCGCCCCGGTCACCGCGATGTAGGCGATGTCGTGCCCGGCGGTCGGCGCCAGCGGGCCGTCCTGGCCCCATCCGGTCATCCGCCCGTACACCAGCCGCGGATTGCGGGCCCAGCAGTCGGCGGGGCCGACGCCGAGCCGTTCGGCGACGCCGGGCCGGTATCCCTCGAGCAGCGCGTCGCTGGCTGCCGCGAGCTGCAGGATGACCTCGGGGCCGCGCGGGTGCTTGAGATCGACGACGATCCGCCGCTTCCCCCGGCTGGTGACGTCTTTGTCGCCAGGCACCGGCGACGGCGGCCCGCCCGGCCGGTCCACCCGGATCACTTCGGCGCCAAGGTCGGCGAGCAGCATCGCGCAAAACGGCCCGGGCCCGATCCCCGCGAGCTCGACCACGCGCACCCCGGCCAGCGGCCGGCTGCCGGAATCCACCATCACATCGGTCACGAACCCCACTGTAGGGAGCCACTAGCCCGCCGCGGTCGCACCGGTCCGTTCAGAAGATCAATATTTCTATCCTGAACGGACCGTGGCGACTCTCAGTGGGCGCTGATGGCTACCTCGACGATCTTGACGATGACGAGGATCATCGCGATCGCGAGGTAACCGCGCAGCGCCGTGAGCCCCAGCTTGCGGGCGCCGCTCACGACGGGCGCGCCCAGCAGCGACAGCGGGGGCATCCGCCACGTGCCGGGGTTGGCGTAGACCAGCGCGGCCGACGGCGTCCGGCGCCGCCGGCCCAGCGTCCACACGCCCGCGAGCGCCGACACGGCCGCGCAGGCCACGAAGATCATGACCATCTGGCGGGCGGTGATCGCCGGGAACAGGACCGACGCGGTGAGCACCACCGACAGCGTGATGAGCACCGCGATCACCGCGGAGGTGAACGCGTTGGTCTTGCGCCCGTTCACCCAGGGGCCGAGCACCTCACGGTCGTTGCACAGCAGCAGCAGGAACACGGTCGCGCTCGGCAGCAGCACCCCGGCCAGCACCTGGACGCCCTCGGTGATCAGCCCGAGCGGCGACCCGGGGATGAGCACGATGGTGGCCGCGCCGGCGATCAGCGCCGCGTACACGGCGTAGAACCCCTTGGCCTGGCCGATGCCGCGGTGCAGCGAGTGGTTCAGCCCGAGAACGTCGCCGATCGCGTACGCGCTGGACAGCGACACCGCGAACGCGCCGATCACGGACGCGTCGAGCAGGGCGATCGCGAAGATGACGCCCGCCGCGTGGCCGGCGTAGGCGGCGACGCCGTGCGCCAGCCCAGCGGAGTCGGTGAAGTTGCCCGCGCTCTTCGTGCCGGCGAACGCGGCGGCGGTCGCGCCCATCACGACGGCGGCGCCGACCACGACGATCGCGATGCCGATCCACAGGTCGGCCTTCTCGTACTTCATGAAGCGGGGGGTGATCCGCTTGTCGATGACGTAGCTCTGCTGGAAGAACAGCTGCCACGGCGCCACGGTGGTGCCGACGATGCCGATGACCAGCAGCATCACGGTCGCCATCTGGCCCGAGCCGCCGGGCAGGCCGGGCACGGCGAAACCATGCGCCATCTGGCTGACCGACGGGTGGGTCAGGAAGTACAGCGGGATCAGCAGCAGCGAGCCGGCGCAGAAGGTGATCGCGATCCGCTCGAAGCGGCGGAACGAGCCGGTGAACGCCGACGCGATGATCACCAGGGCCGCGCCGCCGACGGCCGCCACCCTGGGTACTCCGAGGTAGCCGGCGGCCAGCGTGATGCCAATGAACTCGGTGATGATGGTCAGCGCGTTCAGGATGAACAGGTCGATGACCGAGAACGCGCCCCAGAACTTGCCGAACCGCTGCAGGATCAGCCGGGCGTGGCCCACGCCGGTGACGGCGCCGAGGCGGAGCACCATCTCCTGATTCACGTACAGCACGGGAATCAGCAGCAGCAGCGTCCACAGCAGCCGGGTGCCGTAGTTCTGCCCGGCCTGCCCGTAGGTCGAGAAGGCCCCGGCGTCGTTGTCGCCCACCATCACGATCAGGCCGGGCCCGACGACGGCGAGCAGCGTCTTCATCTTGCTGGACATGGTCGGCCTGGCGCCCGTGTCGCCGACCCGGATCGTGCCGAGGGCACCGCGGATGTCGCCCACGTGCTCGTTGTCCAGCACCGCCGTGGGGCGGATGTCTACTGCGGTCATGGTGTTCACCCCTTTCACGCTTTGCACTAAAGCGGGACTGAGGGCACACGCCGGTCACCGCGCGCAGCGCGGTGCGCTGTGGCGGGATCACCCCAAAGGGCGGTTAATCGTGTCAGCGTGTGCCAGGGACTGGCAGGGAAAGCGGCGGAACGGGCCGACTTCGGCCCGGACTACTATCAGAGTCCATCGCGCGCCTCCCTCCGTTAGCGGCGCGTATGCGCCTGGCACCGTGACACCGGTTAAGAGGGACTTTCGCTGACCGCGGCCCGCCGCGGCGGCGTCACCTCTCTCGTAAGAGCTTTGGCACTCCACGGCGTAGCGGGTCGCATGCGCAGCCACTTGGCCTCACCCCTTAGGCCGGGGAGAGGTGTCCTGATCCGGAGCGTCTCTCGACGGTTGGGATCAGTGGCCTATGTCCGTGAAGACGCCTCACCGAACGAG
Source organism: Trebonia sp. (assembly GCA_035571275.1). Taxonomy (GTDB): domain Bacteria; phylum Actinomycetota; class Actinomycetes; order Streptosporangiales; family Streptosporangiaceae; genus Trebonia. Next base: position 1,536 of record DATMKQ010000377.1, on the reverse strand, counting down.
GTGTCCTGTTCTGACCAACCCCAGGATGCCTGTTCGCATTCCCTTATGTCAATTCGGGGACCGAAGGTGTCTCCCGTCACACACCCAGCCCGTCCAGGACCTCTACGGTGGGCAGGCCGGCGAGCAGCGCGCCAGGGAGCCATAGCTTGGAGCCCCTGATCCCGGAGCCGATGACGATCTGCCCAGCGGGGGGCCTGCCCCCCGCGACCCCCCGGGAAGACATCTTGGCCACGGCCGCGTCCACCAGCACCGGCCAGTCCGCGGGCAAGCCGATCGGGGTGATGCCGCCGTATTCCATCCCGGTCAGCGAGGTGACCGTGTCCACCGGGCCGAACGACGCCTTCCGCGCCCCCAGGTGCCGTCGCACAAGCCCGTTGACGTCCGCGCGAGTGGTGGCCGCGACGACGCACGCGGCGTACGTGGTCTCGCCGCCGCGCTTGGCCGCGATCACCACGCAGTTCGCGGATTCCTCGGGCGGCACGCCGTACCGTTCGCAGAACGCGGCGGTGTCGGCGAGCGCCGGGTCGATCGCCGCGACCCGGATCTGGTCCGCGCCCGGCAGATCGCGCAACGCCGCGTACACCGGCGGGGCGACCAGGCTCGGCGCGGACAGCACGGATTGGAACGACAGCGTCAGGCTCACCCGGCCATCCAACCAGGAGGGTCGATGCGGAACAAATTGCCGCTAAGGTTAGTTCGTATCAAGCAACTATTAATTGTCTCCCGCCCGGAGGAGTTCAGTGCCGCCCGCTTCACCCAGTCCCGCCGTCGGCCCGCGTTACAAGTGGATCGCCTTGTCGAACACCACGCTGGGCATGCTGATGGCGACGATCAACTCGTCCATCATGCTGATCGCGCTGCCCGACATCTTCCGCGGCATCGGCATCGATCCGCTCCAGTCGGGCAACACCACGATCCTGCTGTGGCTCCTTATGGGCTTCCTGGTCGTCACGGCGGTGCTGGTCGTCAGCTTCGGCCGGCTGGGCGACATGTTCGGCCGGGTCCGGATGTACAACATGGGCTTCGCGATCTTCGCGGTGTTCTCGGTCCTGCTGTCGGTTAGCTGGATGCACGGCGCGGCCGCGGGCTGGTACCTGATCGCCATGCGGATCTTCCAGGGCGTCGGCGGCGCCATGCTGATGGCCAACTCAAGCGCGATCCTCACCGACGCGTTCCCGGCCGACAAGCGCGGTCTCGCGCTCGGCCTCAACCAGGTCGCCGCCATCGCCGGCTCGTTCATCGGCCTGGTGCTCGGCGGCGTCCTCGGCCCGATCAGCTGGCGCTGGGTGTTCCTCGTCTCCGTCCCGTTTGGCGTGCTCGGCACGATCTGGTCCTACCGCAAGCTGCGGGAACTGGGCATCCGCAGGCCCGCCAAGCTGGACTGGTGGGGCAACGTGACCTTCGCCGCGGGCCTGATCTCCGTCCTCGTCGGCATCACCTACGGCATCCAGCCCTACGGCGGCCACACGATGGGCTGGACCAGCCCGCTCGTGATGTCGCTGATCGGCGGCGGCCTGGCCGTCCTGATCGCCTTCT
>DATMKQ010000376.1:0-2153 GCA_035571275.1 Trebonia sp. | reverse complement strand
GAGTTCCGCCGCTGGGCGCTGAACCACAAGGACGAGTTCGCGTTGCTGTTCGGCGTGCCGGTGCCCGGACTGGACGACGGGCGGTTCGACATCGCCGAACAGTGCGCGCTGGAGTTCGCCGGGACCTTCTACGTGCTGTTCCTTGAGCTCTGGAACGCCACCCGCTTCCCGGTACCCGCCGACGCGGACATCGATCCCGTATTGCGCCGGCAGCTCGGGCGGTTCGGCGAGAAGCTGGGCACCAATGCCCCTGACGGCGCGATCCTGGTCTTCCTCCGGTGCTGGACGCTGCTCTACGGCGCGCTATCGATGGAGGTCTTCGGTCATCTCGGGTTCGCGCTCGACGACCCGGCTCCGATGTTCGAGCTGACGCTCGGCGACCTGGCTGGCCTGGTCGGGCTTGAGTACCCGCTGCCTGCGGCCTGAGCCGCGGCCGGTGCGCAGATATCAACATCGATGTACAACTTTTACCTAACGCCGATGTCAGCGCGGTTCGCTTCTTACTAAGCTCGCGTGGTCTGCGCTCGGGGGGGCCAGCCGAACATAACCAGTAACCAGGGGACCATGATGAGCGGTTATCCGTCGTATCCCGCGTACCCGGCAGGCACGCCCGGGGCGCCCGGGGCGCCCGGGGCGCAACTCCAGCTGACCGGGCCGGACCCGGTGCAGGTCGCAGCCGCGGAGCCGGCCGGGCAGCGCAGGGCGACGGTGGCGTTCCGGCTGATCTTGGTCGTCCCCCACATGTTCCTGCTCTTCTTCCTCGGGATCGCCGCGCTCGTGGTCGCGTTCCTCGGCTGGTGCGGCGCGCTGTTCACCGGCCGGCTGCCCGAGTTCGCGGTGAACTACCTGTCCGGGTTCATGCGGTGGGTCCTGCGGTACCAGGCGTACCTCTACTTGCTGACCGACGTGTACCCGCCGTTCACGCTCGACGATGTGCCCGAGTACCCGGTGCGCCTCGCGATACCCGAGCGCCAGCGGCTCACCAGGGCCGCGGTGTTCTTCCGATTCATCCTGGCCATTCCCGGGATAATCGTCTCCGCCGTGGCGACTGAAGGCGCCAGCTCGCTCGTGCTTTTCGTCGCGTGGCTGATCGCGCTCGTCAACGGCCACCTGCCACGGCCGCTACACCAGGCGCTCACCGCGCTGCTCAGGTACCAGATCCGGTTCTACTGCTACTACTGGATGCTGACCCCGGCATATCCCTGGGGGCTCTTCGGCGACGCGCCGGGCATGCCGCCCGCAGCCCCCGGATACGCGCCACAGCACGGCGGATACGGCTACGGCCACCCCGGGTACACGCCCGGCTATGGCACGCCGGCCTCGGTGTACGGCAACCCTGGCAGCTATGGCTATGGCTACGGCGCCCCCGGCGGCTACGGCGCCCCCGGTGGCTACGGCCCGGGACAGACGGTATTCCAGCCGGCGAGCTGGCAGCTGGTCCTCAGTAAGGCCGCGCGGCAGCTGGTGATCTTGTTCCTCGTGCTCGGCGTGCTCATGGGCATCCTCAACGGCGCCAGCAACGCCTTCTCGCTGTCAGGCGCCCTGCAGCGAGCCGAGAACGCCAGCACGGCGAATAATGCGATCGGTGCAGTGAACAGCTCGTACACCACGCTGCAGACCAAGATGAACCAGTGGCATTACACGGTGTCGGCGTGCGACCAGAACCTCACCTGCGTCGCGAAGGCGGACGCGAACGCCGCGGCGTACTTCTCCGCCTTCGCGAGCCAGTTGAGCGCCACTCCGATGCCGTCCGGCGCCGCCGCCGCCGCGAACCAGGTCTTCTCCGACGCCACGCGAGTCGCCCAGAACTACGCCCAGCTCGGTCAGGCCGCAAACGTCGCCACGTACCAGGACACGTTCAACCGTCTCGGGCTGCAGCAGAGCCTCAACCGCTTCGACCAGGACTTCAACGCCCTCGGGACCGCGCTGGACAACTCCTGAACTCCGCGGCGGCCGGCTAGGAGCGCCAGCGGAGCACCGCGAGGGCCCCGACGGCGAGGACCGCCGCCGCCGCGAGTTCGTAGTGGGCACGGTCCGGCGCCTCGTCCTGGATCGCCGAGTGGAACGCGTCCACTGCGCGCGGGAAGGGCGACCGGTTGAAGAAGAGCCGTGACGGCTTGTCGATGTCAGGCAGCGCGGCGCCGGCCATCCCG
>DATMKQ010000375.1:0-14567 GCA_035571275.1 Trebonia sp. | reverse complement strand
CGCCCCCCGCAGGGCGACTCCGAGGGGCCAGATCCCTCATCTCTCATACAGCACCGCATCAAGGAACCTCGTAACCTACACGGCTGGCTCCTCTCCGCGTTCATGGCACACTGCGCGTCAAATTCGTAGGTGGTCAAGATCATCTTCGGATTTGCGCTGGCCAGATAGCACCAGTCTGGTTGCGGTACGCAGCACAGACCTCCGGTGGGACTGCAGTTACGTCCGGGCGGCGCCGGACCGCCGAGCTGTATATATTTGCGTTTTCCGGTGTTATACCACCGCAAACCGCACATATATCGAATCGGCCGGCGGCCTTACCCGCTTGTGACAGCCCAGCCCTGTCGCCGGTCTGCCCGCTGCTCACCACGGCTCGGCCAGCACTTTCCGCGTCTGGTTGAGACCGGCGCAACTACGCCTACCCGTTTACCAGCCGAAACTCCGAAGCCCTACAAATTTGTCGCGCACCCCTGGCTGCCTGACCGCGGGTGCGCCACAGGCCCGCTAATGGCCCGGCGGCCTGGGTGGAATGTGGAATGATGTCCGCATGGCTCATGAGCGCGCCGATCCTCCCCTGCAGGCAGATGAACGGACGACGCTGACCGCGTTCCTGGACTTTCAGCGTGCCACCTTGGCCCTCAAATGCGATGGCCTGACCGATGATCAGCTCCGCGAGCGCGCGGTGCCGCCGTCGAGCTTGTCCCTGCTGGGCATCCTCAGGCACATGGCCGACGTAGAACACAACTGATTCCGGCCCGTGCTCGGCGCGGAGGAGATGGCCACCATCTTCGCGCCCGACATGAATTGGGAAGCCGCATTCCGCGACGTAGACACGGCTAGTGTCTCCGCGGCGTTCGATATCTGGCGGGCCGAATGCGAGCACTCGCGCGTCTTGGTGGCTGCCGCTCCGAACCTGGAGGCCGGGGGACCTCGCGGCGGCGGCGGTAATAAGCCGTTCTCGCTGCGCTGGGTGCTGACGCACATGATCGAGGAGTACGCCCGGCACAACGGCCATGCCGATCTGCTCCGTGAGCGCCTGGACGGCTCGACGGGCACATAGCCAACAGGCGCCGCGGCACGATCTCGGATTCTCCGACCACAGGTTGTGGATTTCCTCCAAGGGCCGCTTAGCCGCGGAATTTCCCATGCGCCCGAAAGGCGCGTAGTGTGAGTAACGATGCTCCGGCCCCCGGCAGCTGCACCCGCGAGATTTGCGGTGACGCAGCAGGGACCGGAGTTTTTTTGGTGCACGGAACGGTGCACAAGACGCTAGTGCCAAAGCGCCCGCGAAATTTATTTCTCCCATCGCGATCTAGCCGGCGTGACTGACTATCACATACGTCACGGCCTGATCCTGGGCAGAGCAAAGGAATCCACCATCGCCGAACTCGGCTCCTTCTCGCCTGCAAGAAAGCCGCCGCCGGCTTGGCTGCCTGCCGTCAGCCGAGCGCTCCCGCCAGTCAACGTCGCCGCCGCCAGGCGGCGAGCGTGAGCAGAGCCGCCGAACCCAGCTAGGGCACCTGCCACGCCCCCACGTGAACCTGCTTTCTCCAAAGGAGAACCGTTATGAAACGCAGAACCTTTGACATCCTCGTCGCCACCGCCGGCCTGTTCCTGGCACTGACGCTCGTAGCCGCGGGCGGGCTGTTGACCTGGGCCCACAACTTCATCGGGAACGAGGTCCACACCCAGCTCGCCGCCCAGCAGATCTTCTTCCCCCCCGCGAACAGCAAGGCAGTCGCTGCCCCGGAGTTCGCCGCGATGCGCCAGTACGGCGGGCAGCAGCTGACCACCGGCGCCCAGGCAGAGGTCTACGCCGATCACTTCATCGCCAACCACCTCACGGTGATCGGCGGCGGCAAGACCTACGCTCAGCTGTCGGCAGAAGCGCAGACCCAGCCGAACAACGCCAAGCTCGCCGCACAAGCCGACACGGTATTCAAGGGTGAGACCCTGCGCGGGCTGCTCCTGAACGCCTACGCCTTCGGCACCATGGGCATGATCGCCGGGATCGCCGCCATCGCCGCGTTCATCGCCGCCGCGGTCATGCTGGTCCTGGGCGCCCTCGGCCTGGCGCACTCCCGCCGCGTGTCCCCCGACGCCGAGATCCTCACCCGAGGCCCGGCACATGCACAGGACCAGGGCACCACGCCGTCCCACGCCGTCCACTCCAATGGCCAGCAGCCCAGCGACGACGGCCTTGTCGCTACCCCGCCGGGCTCATCAGGCACGAGTTCCTCCTAGCAGCGGCACAGGCAGTCCGGCCGCACGCGGCCGGACTGAACCGGGCTTGGCGGGTCGGGTGGCCGTTTCGTTCAAGACCGGTTGGGGCGGCGGGTGATGGGATGGCGGCATGAACACGAAAAAGAACCCAGACTTCGACGCCGCGGCCGGCTTCATGGCCGGGCACGCGCGCGTGATTGACCGGCGGGTGTTCCAGCGGCTGTTCCAGGGCGGCTCGCCCGGGCCGGCGCGGGACGCGGTCGCCGCCTACCGGAACGACGACGGCGGCTTCGGACACGCGCTCGAGCCCGATGTCCGTACCGCGGGCAGCCAGCCCGCGGCGACCGAGATGGCGCTGCGCATCATGGACCTGACCGATGAGTGGGACACCGCGATGGTCACGGGCGCCATCGACTGGCTCGCCTCGATCGCGCCCGCCGAAGGCGGCAGCGCGTTCGCCGAGCCGTCCGTGGCCGACGCCCCGCACGCGCCGTGGTGGGTGCCCGCGCAGGGGCATCCCGCCTCGCTGATCCAGACCGGCCAGATCGCGGGCATGCTGTACGCCCGCGGCTTCTCGCACCCGTGGCTCGACCGCGCGACCGAGCTGATGTGGGAGCGGATCGGCGCGCTGACCGAGCCGAACAGCTACGAGATGTTCGGTGTCCTGGCGTTCCTCGAGCACGTGCCCGACCGGGCCCGGGCGCGGGCGGCCTTTGACCGGGTCGGTCCGCTGCTCTTCGAGCGGAACCTGGTCGCGCTCGACCCGGAGGCGGCGGGCGATGTGCAGACGCCGCTCGACTTCGCCCCGCTGCCCGGCTCGATCGCCAGGCCACTGTTCGACGACGCGACGATCGCGGTGCACCTGGACCACCTGGCCACCGCGCAGCGCGACGACGGCGGGTGGATGTTCAACTGGCTGGCGTGGTCACCCGCCGCCGAAGCCGACTGGCGCGGCTTCCTCACCGTCGAGGCCCTTCGCATATTGCGCGCCAACGGCCGCGCCTGAACCGGACGTAGTCAGCGTTTCCATTGAGCGATGAAACCCAGGTAGCGCTCGGCGACCATGTATCGCACGCGGCTGGCCGCGGTCTGGTCGCGGTCGGACGCCTCATACTCCGACACGGCGTCCTCCCAGATGCTGCGTCCTATCGCGAATCCGACGAACGCGTCGACCTGGCTGGCTATCCGCAGCCAGTGGTCGAGGCGGTCGGCCGGCGCGTCCCGGCCAAGCACGATCAGGTCGGTGGTCCGGCCGCCCGCCCTCGCCTGGACGGCCACCTGCCGCGCCGCCTCGACGGTCTCCAGGCCCTCGACCTTCCATATCGTGGGTTCCACGTTGTGCGCCTGGTTGTCGGCGATTACCTGGACCACTAGGTCAGGGCGGATGTCGCGGTCGTATTCCAGGGGGTCATCGCCGACTTTCGCGAGCTGGGCATCGGTGGCCGGCACAAGCAGTTCGTAGAGCAGCGGCACGCCGATGCTGTGCAGGCCGGCGCTGACCTGTGCGATGCGGCTCAGTTGCTGCTCGCGCTGTCCGGCATCGAATTCCGGGTTGTCGCGGACGAGCACCTTGGCGTAATCCGGCTTGACCGTCTCGACGTGCGACAGCCACTGATCGCCCCATTCCAGCGTGAACCAGTCGTGCCCGCTGGCCTCGACCGGCGTCGCCAGCACCAGTGGCTGGCCGCTGCTCTTGACCGCGTCGATGACGCCCTGGCCGTACCGCTCGTCGACCAGCACCCCGATGCGCCCGTAAGTAACATTCGGCAAGGCCACCTGAAGGCCTTGGAAGATGAGCTGCTTCGCGGTACGCATCGCCTCGACCTGGCCGGGATCAGGCGCGTCGTTCTTGACATCGAACAGTGTCCGGCCAAACGATTCGCGGTGATCCATGGCCAGGATGAACAACGGGTCGTCGTGCCGCGGCTGCCACGCTGAGTTGACGGTCATGGTCAGAAAACTACCCGTAGAACAGGCGGTCCATAACCGCGCGGGCGTGCCTGGCGGTACGGCGGTAATCCTGTTCGAGAGCCTGCGCCGGGGTATCGCCCCAGGCAGACAGGCCAGAACCGGCGCCGCCCGCGCCCCCGCTCGCGCCCTCCACGGCGAAGCCGTTGCCGCCCTTGTAGCCGAGCAGGCGGGCGACCGCCGTCAGCTCGTCGTGCCGGCTGGGCAGCGTGTCGCCTGGGCGGCCGCGGACCAGCATGATCGCGTTCCTGATCCGGGAGGCGAGCTCCCAGGAGGCGCGCAGGTCCGCCGCGTCCGAGTCCGTGACCAGGCCGGCGTTCGCCCCGGCGGCGAGCGCGGCGAGCGTTCTCGTGGTGCGCAGCTCCGGCACGTCGTAGCCGTGCCGGAGCTGGACCAGTTGCACCGTCCATTCCACGTCGGACAGCCCGCCGGGGCCGAGCTTGAGGTGCAGCGCGCGGTCCGCGCCGCGCGGGATGCGCTCGGCTTCGACCCGCGCCTTGATGCGCCGGATCTCGCGCTGGGCGTGCTCGTTGATGCCGCCGTCCTGGTACCGGTACTGGTCGGCGAGCGCGATGAACTGCGCGCCAAGCGCGTCGTCGCCGACCGCGAACTCCGCGCGCAGCAGCGCCTGCGCCTCCCACGGCGACGCGCGGCGCTCGTAGTACGCGCGGCACGCCGCGAGGCTGCGCACCAGCGGACCCTGGCGTCCCTCGGGGCGCAGGTCGGCGTCGACGAGCAGCGGTGGATCCGGCGCCGGGATCTGCAGCAGCCGGCGCAGCTCGGCGCCCACGGCCTGCGCCGCGTCCGACGCCCGCCGCTCGCCGTCGGGGTCCAGACCGGGCAACGGGTCGTGCACGAAGATCACGTCGGCGTCGCTGCCGAACCCGCTCTCGTGCCCGCCGTACCTGCCCATCGCGATCACCGCGAACCGCGTCGGCAGCGGCTCGCGCAGCTCTATCTCGATCTTCGCGATCGTCGCCGCGAGCACCGCGTCGAGCGACGCCGTGGTGATCGCGGCCAGCGCCTCCCCCGTCTCGGCCAGGCCGGCCACACCGAGCACGTCCGCGGCTGCCACCCGGAGCAGTTCCCGGCGGCGGATGGACCGCACCGCGACCGCCGCTTGTTCGGCATCCCCCTCGTACCGCTTGGCCGCCGTCATCGCTTCTGAACGGAGGGGGCCGACTCCCCGGGGCACCAGTTCCGCGTCGTCGGCGAAGATAGCCACCGCTTCTGGCGCGCGCAGCAGCAACGCGGCCGCGTACCGGCTCGACGCCAGCACGGTGGCGATCCGCTCAGCGGCTTTCGTCTCGTCCCGCAGCAGCCGCAAGAACCAGGGCGTCTCCCCCAGCGCCTCGCTGACCTGGCGGAACGCGAGCAGGCCCTGGTCTGGCTCGGCGGCGTCGGCGAACCAGCCGAGCAGCACGGGCAGCAGCGTCCGCTGGATCGCCGCGCGGCGCCGTACCCCTGTGGTCAGCGCCTCGATGTGCCGCAGCGCGCCGGCCGGGTCGCGGTACCCGAGCGCCTCCAGCCGGGCCCGCGCCTCCTCCGGCGTCAGCCGGGCCGCTTCGGTCGGCAGCCGCGCGACGGCGTCGAGCAGCGGCCGGTAGAACAACTTCTCGTGCAGGCGGCGCACCTGCATCACGTGCTTGCGCCAGGCCTGGGTGAATCTGTCCTGGGGGGAAACCACGGGACCGTTCGGGATAATGGAAACGGAAACCATAGCCCGCCCCAGCCTGCGAAGTACGGCGGGATCCTCCGGAAGAGTATGGGTTCGCCGCAGCTGATAGAGCTGGAGCAGGTGCTCGGTCTGGCGCAGGAACCGGTAGGCGCTGGCCAGCTCCTCAGCATCGGCGCGGCCGACGTAGCCGCCCTCGGCGAGCGCCTTGAGCGCGGGCAGCGTCGCCGCGACGCGCAGCCGCTCGTCGGTGCGGCCGTGCACGAGCTGGAGCAGCTGGACGGCGAACTCGATGTCGCGCAGCCCGCCAGGGCCGAGCTTGAGCTCGCGGCCCGCCATGTTCCTCGGCAGCGTGGCGACCACTCGGCGCCGCATCGCCTGCACGTCCTCGACGAAGTTCTCCCGGCGTGACGCCTGCCAGACCAGCGGCGTCATCGCGTTGGCGTACTTCTCGCCGAGCGCCATGTCCCCCGCCACCGGGCGGGCCTTGAGCAGCGCCTGGAACTCCCAGGTCTTGGCCCACCTGGCGTAGTACGCCTGATGGCTGGCCAGCGTCCTGACGAGCGGGCCGTCGCGGCCCTCCGGGCGCAAGTTCGGGTCGACGGGGAAGATGCTGCCCTCGGGGGTGGACCGCTCGCAGACCCGGATGATGCCGGAGGCCAGCCGGGTCGCGGTCCTGAGCGCGCCCGCGTCGGAGTCGTCCGCGGCGGGCTCGGCGACGAAGATCACGTCGACGTCGCTGGCGTAGTTGAGCTCGCGGGCGCCGCACTTGCCCATCGCGATCACCGCGAGATGGCAGGGCGCCTGGGTGCCGTCCGCGGGCAGTTCGGCGCGGGCGATGGCCAGGGCCCCCTCGAGGACCGCGGCGGCGATGTCGGCCAGTTCCTCACCGACCTCGTCCACCGTCGCGGCGCGGGTCTGGTCGCGGGCGGCCAAGTGCAGGACGCGGCGCCGGTACGCGGCCGCGAGCGGCTGCGCTGGATCGGTCTCGTGCAGGTCCGCCTTCGGCTCCCGCGCGGCGGGGTCGGCGCGGACGGCACGCAGCAGTTCGGCGCGGATTTCCGCGGCGTTCGGGCGGCGGTCGGCGTCCGGGCCGCGCAGGATCTCGCAGTCGGCGGGGTGACGCACGAGGTGGTCGGCGAGCGCCTTGCTTACGCCGAGGACAGCGGTCAGCCGGGCCCGGTAGGCGGGGTCGTCGCGCAGCGCCTCGAGGAACTCGGCGGCCGCGGCGCCGCCAGGGACGTGGCCTGGGGCGCGGGCGGCGATGCGCTCGGCGATGCTGGCCAGGCCCGCCAGCGCGAGGTCGGGGTCGGCCGCCTGCGCGGCGGCGGCGAGCAGCGGGTCGTCCGCGGTCACGTCCAGATCGGCGATGTGCCGCTCCGCTCGGGTGACATCGGCGAAACCCATCCGGGCTAGCCAGCCGGTCAGCGAGGTGCGCGTGCCGCTCACGCCATGAGCGTATACCGGTGCGGTCCGCCGGGAATACGCGCGTAACCAGCGGCCTGAGGGCAGGCGCGCGCGGGGGATCCGTGCCCATGTGATACGGATTGGGGATGGTGGAACTCATCCCGCGTAGCGTCCTTTTCGGCAACCCAGAGCGGACCAGCCCTCGGATCTCCCCCGACGGGACCCGGCTGGCGTGGATCGCGCCACGGGACGGCGTGCTGAACGTGTGGGTCGCGCCGGTCGGCCGGGCTGATACGGACGCCGCCGAGGCGGGGGTCGAGTGGGGCGCCGCGCAGGCGATCACCGACGACAAGGACCGCGGCGTGCGGGTCTTCATGTGGGCACAAGACGGTCGGCACGTGCTGTACCTGAAGGACGCCGGCGGGGACGAGAACTGGCGGCTGTACGACGTCGACCTGGAGACGATGGAGCGGCGCGACCTCACGCCGTTCGAGGGGATCCACGCGGAGATCATCGCGATGAGCAAGCGGCATCCCACCCAGGTGCTCGTCGGGATCAACGCCGACAACCCGCAACTGCACGACGTCTACCGGCTCGACCTGTCGACCGGGTCGCTGGTCAAGGAGATCGTCAACCCTGGCTACGCGGGCTGGGTGGCCGACGAGGACCTCGTGGTGCGCTGCGCGCTTCAGCCGCTGCCTGACGGCGCCTACGACGTGCTCGTGCGGGACACGGCCGAGGCGGACTGGCGGACGCTGTGGACGATCCCCGCCGAGGACGCGACCTCGAGCGACATCCTGTCGTTCAGCGGCGACGGGAGCTCGCTGCTGGTGATCAGCGCGGCCGGCGCCAACACCGGAAGGCTGACCAGGATCGACCTCGCGACGGGCGCGGCGTCGGTGCTGGCCGAGGACCCCGACGCCGATGTCAGCGGGGCGATGCTGCACCCGGACACCCGGGACCCGCAGATCGTCACGATCCTCAAGGACCGGATGACGTATACCGTCCTCGACCCGTCGGTCGAGGACGACCTGAAGGCGGTGCGCGAGCTGCATCACGGCGACCCGGTCTTCGTCGGCCGTGACGAGGCCGACAAGACCTGGCTGGTCGGGTTCACCAACGACACGGGCCCCATCCCCTACTTCATGTACGACCGCGTGACCCGGTCCGCCCGGTTCCTGTTCGACCACCAGCCGGCGCTGTCCTCGTACTCGCTGGCGCCCATGGAACCGTTCACGTTCACGGCGCGGGACGGCCTGGAGATCCACGGGTACGTGACGTTCCCCGTGGGGCTCGGCCGGTCCGGCCTGCCGGCCGTGGTGAACGTGCACGGCGGCCCGCAGGTCCGCGATAGCTGGGGATACGACCCTGAGGCACAGTGGTTCGCCAACCGGGGTTACCTGTGCGTTGAGGTCAACTACCGCGGCTCCACCGGCTACGGCAAGGCGTTCGTCGCCGCCGGCGACCGTGAGTGGGGAGGCAAGATGCACGACGACCTGATCGACGCGGTGTCGCATGTCGTTGGCGCCGGGTGGGCCGACCCGGCGCGGGTGGCCATCTACGGCGGTTCCTACGGCGGGTACGCGGCGCTTGTGGGGGCGGCGTTCACGCCGGATGTGTTCCGCTGCGCGGTGGACATCGTGGGGCCGTCGAACCTGAAGACACTGCTGGAGACGATCCCGCCGTACTGGGCGCCGGCGATCGCGCAGCTGTACCGGCGGGTCGGCAACCCGGAGACGGACGCGGACTTCCTGTGGTCGCGCTCGCCGCTGTCCCGTGCGCGTGACATCCGGATCCCGCTGCTGATCGCCCAGGGCGCGAACGACCCGCGGGTCAAGCAGGCGGAGTCCGAGCAGATCGTCGCCGCGCTCAAGGAGGCCGGCATCGATTACGAGTACATGCTGTTCCCCGACGAAGGCCACGGCTTCGCCAAGCCAGAGAACCGGATCAAGTTCTACACGGCAGCGGAGCGTTTCCTGGCCCGCTACCTAGGCGGCCGCTTCGAGGAGTAGCCCGGCCCCTTGCCGGGGGAGGGCGGGGTCGCGGACGTCACATCCGCACCACCCGTTTCACTTCGCATAGAGGCTGGCCACTTCGCATAGGGGATGACCATTTTTGCGTGCCGTTTTGTCCCTTATGTCCGACCTCTGCTATGCGAAGTGGTCGCCAGCTATGCGAAGTCGTGGGGCCTTGCCGGGGTGAGGACTGGGTCGGCAGAATGTCACGGTGTCCATTGGTTCGCGGGCGGCGGTCGCCGCGGTGGCGTGTGCGGTGGTACTCGCGATCGGCGGGTGCGGGGAGCTTAAGCAGGTTGGGGCTGGCGCGCACAACGGGCCCGCGCACACCTTTACGATCACGGGGCACGTCACGACGGTGGTCATCGAGGGCGGCGCGTCGAGCATCACCGTGACAGGCAGCGACCGGAGCACGATCCTGGTGTCGCAGCAGGCGTCCTATACGAAGACAGCGCCTGCCACCTCGAGGCGAGTCGCCGGGGACACGCTGACGTTGTCGTACTCCTGCTCAGCTCAGCTGGTGTGCAGCGTGGAGTACGACGTCCAGGTGCCGCGGGGCGTGGCGGTCCAGGCGTCCACCCGGGCCGGCGCGATCACGCTGACCTCGCTGGCCGGCGATGTGAGCGCGAAGACCGACGCCGGGCTGATCACCGTGAACGACCTTAGCTCGGCGACCGTTGAGCTCAAGTCCGACGCGGGAGGCATCATCGCCGCGTTCTCGGCCGCGCCAAGCTCGCTCAGCGCGTCGACGAACATCGGCTCGATCAGCCTCACCATGCCCGGGACGGTCTCCTACCAGATCCACACGCACACCTATGTCGGGTCGAGCACCGTCAAGGTGCATAAGAATCCCGCGTCGCCGCATGTGATCACGGCGAGCTCCGACCTGGGCAGCATCACGATCAGCCCGGCATGACCATGGCCTATTCGGTTGGCAGGGCCTTTTCGGTTGGCAGGGCCTTTTCGGTTGGCAGGGCCTTGTAGTAGCGGACTAGGGGTAGCGGCGTGAAACCCGCCTTCTCGTAGACGCGACGGGCCGGCGCGTGACCGGGGTCGCCACCGGTGCCGATCTCGGCGAGCGTCATGCCGCGCTCAACGATCCGGTCGACCGCGAAGGCGACCAGATCCGAGCCGATACCGCGGTTCTGGTAGTCGGGGTCGACGGCGATCATGTAGATCTCGCCGGTCTCGGTGTCGTCGTTGATGACGACGGCGACGAACCCGACGGGGCGGCCGTCGGCTTCGGCGACCCAGACGCGGTTGCCTTCGGCGCGGCAGGTCGAATCCACCGCCGATCCCTGGTCCGCCGCCCAGTCCGGATAGAGGTGCTCGAAAATCTTCGGGCCGAGGAGCCCCCCGAACGACTCGAAGACCGGCCGCCACGCGCGCACGGAGAACTCTACGACGGCCTTGATGTCGTATTCGCGCAGCACGCGGATCGCAGTGGTCACACCGCGAGGCTAGGCGCGACCGGGCCGGTGCTCAACGGGTTTTCGCCTTACAGCATCGGGAGGTAGCGGTCTAGTTCGAAGCGTGATACCTGGCGGCGGTAGTCGGCCCATTCTTCGCGCTTGTTGCGGAGGAAGAAGTCGAAGACGTGCTCGCCTAGGGTTTCCGCTACTAGCTCGCTGTTCTCCATGACCTTGATGGCCTCGTTGAGGTCGGCTGGCAGCGGCTTGATGCCCAGGGCGCGGCGCTCGGCGGAGGTGAGGGCCCACACGTCGTCTTCGGCGCCCGGGGGGAGTTCGTAGTCCTTCTCGATGCCCTTCAGGCCGGCGGCGAGGATCACCGCGAACGCGAGGTAGGGGTTGCAGGCGGGGTCGACAGAGCGGAACTCCACGCGCGTGGAGTTGCCCTTCTGCGGCTTGTACATGGGCACCCGGATGAGCGCTGACCTGTTGTTGTGGCCCCAGCAGACGTAGGCGGGCGCCTCGCCGCCGGCGCCGGCGATCGCCTCCGTGCCGCCCCACAGCCGCTTGTAGGAGTTCACCCACTGGTTGCAGACCGCGGTGATCTCGGGCGCGTGCCTGAGCAGGCCCGCGATGAACGCGCGGGCCGTCTTGGAGAGCTGGTATTCGGCTCCGGCCTCGTAGAACGCGTTCTGGTCACCCTCGAACAGGGACACGTGGGTGTGCATGCCGGAGCCGGGGTGTTCGGTGAAGGGCTTGGGCATGAACGTCGCCCAGACGTCCTGCTCGATCGCCACTTCCTTCATCACCAGGCGGAACGCCATGATGTTGTCCGCGGTGGTCAGCGCGTCGGCGTAGCGCAGGTCGATTTCCTGCTGGCCTGGGGCGCCTTCGTGGTGGCTGTACTCCACACTGATGCCCATCGCCTCGAGCATGGTGATGCTGGTGCGGCGGAAATCGTGGGCGATGCTGTGCGGGGTGTGATCGTAGTAGCCGCCGGAGTCGATCGGAACCGGGATGCTGCCTACTTCGGGGCGCTCACGGAGCAGGAAGAACTCGATCTCCGGGTGCGTGTAGAACGTGAAGCCCATCTCCGACGCCTTGCTGAGGTTGCGCTTGAGCACCCAGCGCGGGTCGGCGTAGCTCGGGGAACCGTCCGGCATGAGGATGTCGCAGAACATCCTGGCCACGCCGGGGTATTCACCGCGCCACGGCAGCAGCTGGAACGTTGACGGGTCGGGTCGGGCGATCATGTCCGACTCGTGCACGCGGGCGAAGCCCTCGATGGCCGAGCCGTCGAAGCCGATGCCGTCGGCGAACGCGCCCTCGAGTTCGGCGGGAGCGACCGCTACGGACTTCAGGGCGCCGAGCACGTCCGTGAACCAGAGCCGGACGAACCGGATGTCCCGCTCCTCCAGCGTGCGCAGCACGAATTCTTCCTGCCTATCCACGGCTATCACCTTAGACGCTTCTCCTGGGGAGTTCACTGGCGGCTGTCGCCGCCAGCCGGCGCAGTCGGCCGGTGCCGCCGGCCGGTGCCGTCGCGCGGTACGGTCGGCCGGTGCCGTCGGCCGCCGGCTTCGGCGGTCACGCAACGCTACCAAGGGTCCTTCCCCGCACGAGTTTCCGCACCGTTACATTCACGTGACCGTTCGGCGTGCAACGACATGGCATCCACAGTCGTCTTTGAGGATGTACTCTCCCTTTTGTCCCTATGGTTGCCTTGGTCACTGTATGTGCACGCGAGAGAGGTGAGGCATGTCGAGCACGGTGGGAAGCGACTCCCAAGCGCTTGCCCTAGAGGAGAACCTGGCCGACGTACGCGCGGAGTTCGACCGGGAGGGGTTCGTGATCCTTCGCGGCGCTCTGTCGCCGGACGAGGTCGAGCACTACCGCGAGGCTCTTGACCGGGTGTACCGGGCGGAGGAGGCCGACGGCCGGATTTCGGCCGGGGGCGCGATGCACCAGCTCAGCGCAGTCGCGAATTGCGCGGAGGCGGCAGGCCTGATCGACCATCCGGCCACCTTCCCTTACGTGTATTCCATCCTCGGATGGAACATCCACATCTACCACTCCCACCTGGACGTGCACCCGCCGCTGCCGGAGCGGCGTCCGTTCCGGTTCGAATGGCATCAGGACGGCGGGCGGCAGAACCGCGAGATCGAGACTGATCCGCGGCCGCGGTTGTCGGTCAAGCTGGCGTACTGGCTATCCGACGTGTCCGAAGCAGGGCGCGGCAACTTCAAGGTCGTGCCCGGCAGCCACCTGACCAACTGGATCGACGGGCCGCCCCGGCGCGACGTCGAGTGGCCGGACCCGCTGGGAGCGATCGAGGTGACGGCCTCTCCGGGGGATGTGGTCATGTTCGACAGGCGGCTGTGGCACGCTCGTTCGGACAATTACTCGTCGATTACCCGCAAGGCCATGTTCTTTGGATACACGTTCCGGTGGATCGCGATGCGGGACGAGAACGAAGGCATCTGGTCTTCGGACCTGGCCGACCAGCTGAGCCCGGTCCAGCGGCAGCTGCTCGGCGGTATCGGGGGCGATGGCGACCACGCGTGGGGCCACTACCCCTCGACCACGCCGCTGTATGGCTGGCTGAAGGAGCGGGGCCTGTTCGATCCGGCTAACCCACCGCTCAAGCCGTTATCGTCGTTACCTGCTGCCTGTTGCCTGGCGGTCGCCCGCAGCGGGCTGGGCCATTGCGCGGGCGCGCGGACTAGGAGGAGGGCGGCGTCGTCGTCCAGGGGCGCGCCCGCGTGGCGCAGCAGGTCATCGCGAAGCAATTCGAGCAGTGCGGCCCCATCGGCATTCACCGTCGCGGGATTGCTCGCGCGGAGCGCGGCGAGCCGCTCGTCCAGCGGGTAGAACACCCGGCGGCTATCCCTCGCCTCGGTGACGCCGTCTGTATAGATGAGCAGGCGATCGTTCGGCTTGAAGGGAAGGGAGCGGGCGGCTCCCGAGTCGTCTCCGAGTGTGAGCAGGCCGAGCGGCGGCGCGGGGGCGGGAACCTCTAGCACGGTCACGCCGTCGTCGGAGATCAGGATGGGCGGCGGGTGACCGCAGGAGTAGATGGTTAGCCGGCCGACGTTCGGGTCGATCTCGGCGAGCACCGCGGTGACGAACTCCTCGTGCTGGCCCCAGCGCCGAGCCAGCCCGGCGTCCAGCCGCCGGGCGAGTTCGGCGAGCGTGTGCACCTCGTGCGCCACCTCGCGGTACATTCCGAGGACATCCGCCGCGACCTCGACCGCGCCCAGGCCCTTCCCGCGCACATCGCCGACGATCAGCCGGATGCCATACGGGGTGATCGTGACGTCGTACAGGTCGCCGCCGACCTTAGCGTCGGCAGCGGCGGCCAGGTAGACGACGCCGAGTTCGACCGGGCCGAGCCTCGTCGGCAGCGGCCGCAGGACGGCGCGCTGCGCGGCCTCCGCGACAGAGATGACGTTGGCGATCTGCTGGTCTTTCCGTGCGGAGAGCGCGGTTCCCGCCATGCTCACGCCGGTCACCACGATGACGGTCACGATCGTGGCTTCCGGGAGGTCGTGGGTGGCGCCGCTCGCCGTCAGCGCGACGATGACGGCGGCTAGCAGGCTGACCGCGCCATACGCCAACGGGCGCCTGGGGCTCTGGGCGCCTATGCCGGCCAAGGCCGGCGGCACCGCGAGCAGCGGGCCGAGCAGCAGCGGCGCGGTCCAGATCTGGCCGGCGCAGACGATCAGGACGATGGCCACGATGGCGGCGGAGCTTAGCTCGAGCCAGCGGGACTGCCAGCCGTTTTGCCCGTTTCGCGGGGTGAGCGCGTTTCGCGTGTTGAGCGCGAGCGCGCGGGTGAGGCGCGGGAGGGCGGGGGCACGGGTGGGGCGTCGT
>DATMKQ010000374.1:0-8597 GCA_035571275.1 Trebonia sp. | reverse complement strand
CGAGCACGAACACGACCGCCACGCTGGCGGCAGCCTGGAACGGCCACAGCTGGGCGCTGCAGGCGCCCCCGAACCCGAGCGGCGCCACACAAAGCTACTTGCTCGGCGTGTCTTGTCCACAGCCAGGCAGTTGCGCCGCTGTCGGCTACTACGCCGGGTCCCTCACGGCCCTCACGGTGCCTTTGGCTGCGCGTTACAGCTAAGCCCGCCCAACCCGTCCCATCCCCCCATCCCAGCCAAGGAGCCAGCGATGTCCCTGCGTGCCAAGCCCGGCCGGCTGCTCGCCGTCGCCGTCGTCGGCATCGCGGTAGCGGCCGGCGCGTGGTCGGTCCCCGCTCTCGGTGCCGCGGGCGGTCTCGGCCGGCTGGGGACCCCGGCGGCCCCGCCCGGGTCCCCGGCCGGACGATCTCCTAGCGCTGCGGCCAGCGAGCGCGCGGCCGCGACACGCGCGCTGCAGCGGATGTTCCGCGTGAGCGGCCCGCTCCCGTTCGAGCGTTTCCCCGGTACCCGCACCCGCCGGGTCGGCGCTGTCACGATCGTCCTGTCGGGCAACTGGTCCGGGTACGTCGACGACAACAGCACCGGGCGGACTTATTCGGCCGCGACGGGGACCTGGACCCAGCCCAAGATCACCTGCACCGCGTCGGAAGACGAACTCGCCGGGTGGTGGGTCGGCCTCGACGGCTACAGCGACCAAACCGTCGAACAAGACGGCACCTTCGCCTGGTGCTACGCGGACGCCGCCTATTACTACACCTGGTGGGAAACGTTCCCTGACAACGCCCTCGTGGTCGGAACCAGCGTCGCACCCGGGGACCGCATTACCGCGTCCGTCACCGTCACCAGTCAGGGCTACCGGCTCACCGTCACCGACAGCACTCACAAAGCGAACACCTTCACGACCGTCCAGCAGTGCCCGTCGGGCTCGTCGTGCTACGACGCGAGCGCCGAATGGATCGCGGAAACGCCCTCGGGCCCGCGCGGGATGTGGCCCTGGCCGCCGTTCGGCACCTGGCGCCTGAGCAGCGCCCGGGCCACCTCCGACGGCAAGACCGCCGGCATCAACGCGTTCCCCGACGACCAGATATACATCGTCGGCGATGACGGCGACACGCTCGCCAACACCGGCAACCTCGCGAAAGCAGGCAATGCCTTCGGCGTGACGTGGAGCTACGCCTACTGAGTGGTGTTAGCCGGTGACCGCGGCGAGGACCGCGGGGAGCAGGATCAGCCCGGCCAGCACCGTGGCGAGCGCCAGGCCGACGACGGCCCGGAGCAGCGGCCGGGCCGGCGGCCGCAGCATGCGCTCCACCCGCGCGGGCACCGCGTATCCGGCCGCCGCCAAACCTCTTGGCACGCCCGAGACGTGAGGGCCGCCGAGCGGGGTGTGAGGCGGGCCGGACGTGTCAGGCGGGCCGGACGTGTCAGGCGTGACGGACGTGTCAGGCGTGACGGGCATGTGAGGCGGGGCGAGCGTGTCAGGCGGGGCGAGCGTGCGAGGCAGGGCGGGCGTGTTAGGCGGGCAGAGCGTGGTGGTGGGGACTGCCGTGCCGGTGGCTATCGCCAGGAGGGCGGCGGCCAGGGGCCCGCGGCCCGCACGGCGGGCCGCGGCGTCGTCCGCGGACATCTCGGTCAGCCGTGCCACCTCCGCCGCGCCTCGGGTGAACAGCGGCACCGCGGGAAACGCCGCGGTCAGGCCGCGGGTGGCGGTGACCATGGCGTGGTGGCGGCCCGCCAGGTGGGCGCGCTCGTGCGCCAGCACGGCCGCCAGCTGGGGGGCGTCGAGCACCGCGAGGGCGCCGCTGGTGACCACGATGGGGCCGGTCCGCGCCAGCGCGCGGCCCGGGACGCAGTACGCGGCGGGCCGCGGGTCATCGAGCACGAGAGCGCCGGTGCCGGCCAGTGCCCGGCCGGCGATGCGCGCGACCTGCGCGTGCTCCCGGCTCCGCCGGCCGGCGCGCTGGACCCGCCGGCCGTACCGCCACAGCGCGAGGGCGGCGGCGGCCGTCACCGCGAGCGCGACGACCGCCACGCCGAGCTCGTACAGGGCGCTGCGGTACACGACCGGGGTACACGCGTTGCCCGCCACCGACCGGCACAGGGCGCGGCTGAGGCTTGGCCAGTCAGCACCAATCGTTCTGAATAGGAATTGAATTCCAAGCCCGGCGGCGGCGAGGACGCTGCCCATGGCGCATAGCCAGGCCGCCAGGCCGAGGGGGGCGCTGACGCCGCGGGAGGTGAGCCGGGCGAGCGACGGCGGCAGGCACCACGCGACCGCCAGCGCGTAGCAGAACAGCGGCAGGGCCGGTCTCATGGCCGGTCCCCTTCGGTCAGCCCCTCCCTCAGCTTGCGCAGGACCTCGCCAAGCACCTGTGACTGCTCGCCGTCCATCTGGGCGACGAAGTGGCTGAGCACCGCTTCGGTATCCTCCGCCTCGGCCATGGCCTCGCGCATCAGCCGTGCGCTGTACTCCTCGCGGCTGGCGACGGCCGTGTAGCGGTAGGCCTTGCCGTCCTTGTCCCGGTTGAGCCAGCCCTTGCGGTGCAGGTTGTCCATCGTGGACATGACCGTGGTATAGGCGATGGTCCGCTGCTTGCGCATCTCCTCGAAAATTTCCCGCACGGTGACCGGGCCGTCGTGGCCCCACACCCGGTGCATGACCTCCGCTTCCAGGTCACCGAACCCACGCACGCGCACCCCTTTCCCATCGTCCCTCGCATTAGCTTACGGACATCTCAATTGCTACTATCTATGTACGTAGATAGTAGATAGGCAGGTGGCCAGTGTCCAGGCACAGTTCGCGGGAGAGCAGGCGGCGCGCGATCGAGCAGGCCAAGGCGGCGGAGGCGCGCCGGAAGCGGCGCGTGCGGCTCGCGATCGCCGGGTCGGTCGTCGCGGTGGCGGGGCTGGCGGCCGGGATCACGGTCGCGACCACCGGCGGCGGCTCGCCGGCCAGCGACTCCGCGTCCGGCCAGGGAGGCTTCACGCTCGCCGCGCTCAGCACGCTGGGCTCGCTGCGGCCGGCTCCGGCGGGCGGGGCGATGGGGCCCGAGGGCGTTCCGATACCCAGCGCGGCGCCGCTGGCCGCAAGCGCGTCGAGCGCGACCGGGCGGGCCGTCGACGGGATCAGCTGTGACACCAGCGAGCAGACGCTGTTCCACATCCACGCGCACCTGACGATCTTCGTGAACGGCGTGGCGAAGCAGGTCCCGGCGGCGATCGGCATCCCCGGGGCGGTCGCGGAGCAGACGTCGGCCGGGCCGTTCATCGGGTCAGGGAACTGCTTCTACTGGCTGCACACGCACGCCGCCGACGGGATCGTGCACATCGAGTCGCCTGTCCAGCGCACCTACACGCTCGGCGAGTTCTTCGACGAGTGGGGGCAGCCGCTCGGGACTGACCAGGTGGGGCCGGCGCAGGGGCACGTCACCGTGATCTACAACGGGAAGGTGTTCGAGGGGAATCCACGGAATGTTCCGCTTACGGCACACGCGCAGATCCAGCTGGAGGTCGGCACCCCGCTCGTCGCGCCTGAATCGATCTCCTGGACCGGCACCGGCCTGTGAGGTTAAGCCCTGAGGTTAGGCCACGCTGTCGGGGACCGTGGCCTCGTGCTCGCCTGAGGGCGCGGGCTGCTTGGGGGGCGTCGCCCGCTGCGGCGGGGCGAACGCCAGGCCCGCGGCGATGCATGCGAACGGCAGCACGGGCAGCAGGTAGCGGTAGTCGAAGTCGGCGATCGCGATCGGGAAGACGAGCAGCGCGACCGCGGTGACCCACGGCAGCAGGGGGGTGCCGCGCACCTGCCAGCGCAGCGGGAACGGCCGCGGCTTGAGGAACTCCCGCATCGGTTTTAGCGGGCGGCGCAGGGCAAGCACGCCGCCCAGGCCCATCAGCAGGATCACGGCGAACAGCGGGCCGTAGGTGAACACCAGCCGCTGGTAGATCAGGATCGGAACCGCGAACACCTCGATCACCCGGCCGGGCGCCTGATGGCCGTAGCTCAGCCAGTCGTGGTACGCGGTGCCGCCGGGGATCCACTCGTGGTTCTTGAGGTTTGGCGGCAGGTAGCTGGCCTTGTAGTGCAGGTGGAAGTTGTAGTACGAGACCGTGCCGGAGCCCGGGTAAGCGATCCGCGGGAAGCCGAACGACAGCCCGACGTCCTTGACGACGGTTTTCACGTAGTCGAACGGCTGCGCTTCCACCGCGTGGATCGCGAAGTTCGTAAGCAGGTTGTTGTTCGCCGCCGTCACTGGGGAGAAGACGCGTACCGGTTTGACGCCCGGCGCGGAGCTGTGGATTTCCGTCGCGTGCCAGATGAAGTCACCCGGCGGCGTCCGCGTGGACAGCGACTCCTTGGGGCACACGGCCGCCTCTGCGCCGGTGGGCTTGATAACCGCGCAGTCGGCGAACGACGACACCCGGCCCCACAGGTAGAAGCCGTCGGACAGCGTCATGTTGTAATGGCCGGTCCGCTGGTGGAACCAGTTCGCGTATGCGGCGACGGGCGCGAGGCACCCGACCGCCATCGCGACCACTGCTAGCCAGCCGCGCAGGCTGCGCCAGCCGCGGATGAGGAGGAACAGCGGGAACACCGCGAGCACGATCGCGCCTTCGGTCCGCACGTCCACGGCGTAGCCGACGAGCAGCCCGGCGATCAGCGCCACCCACCAGGACACCTGCCGCCGCCACAGGATCAGCAGCATGGCGATCATGAGCAGGAACGTGAACAGCGCCTCGGCCATGATCAGGTGCTCGTCCTCGATCACGTACCCATCGAGCAGCACGGGCAGGGCGGCGACCGTCGACCACAGCTTGGAGACCCTGTAGTGGCGCAGCAGCGCGTAGATCATCACCGCGACCGCCAGCCCCATCAGGTGCTGGACGGTGGTGACCAGGGTCAGGCTGTGGAACGGCAGCAGCGCCCGGAGGAAGAACGAGTAGCCGGTCGTCTTGGACAGGTTCGGCTGCGGTCGCAGCGCGGCGCCCAGGTACACGTACGAGTCCCCGGCGAACCACAGCGCGCCCGGATAGCCGAGCACGGTGAGCAGCCGCAGGAAAGCGCCCGCCACGAGCGCCCACGTGAACAGCTTGTTCTGCACGGCCAGCGCACGCAGCCAGGACGCCACCCGGCGCGGCCACCCGGCATTTCCTGATGTCCGGGCCGTCCCGGACGCACCGGACGGGCTGGACGGGCTCGGCGCCCTGAGCGCTCCAGACGCCCCGGCGGCCGGGTCGGGCGAACTCGCCGTTGGGTTGCGCTGCACGGGCATGATCCTATCCGGGCCAACCGTCCGGCGAGTCCCGACGGGCAGGGTTCGCCCCGCTCGGTGCCGATCGCGCGGCGTGGCGCCCGGCGTGGCGCCCCGCGTGGCGGCCGGCGTGGCGCCCGGCGTGGCGACAACGGGGGGTTGACTTGTCAACTACCGGTTGTCACACTAGAGGCATGCCAGATGTGTCAGCGCACCAGGAGACCTTCCAGCGCATCAAAGACGCCAGGGCGCAGGCCCTCGAGCACACGCGCATCGCGCGGCAGTTCGCCGCTCAGCGGCGCGACCTGATCCGCGGCCTGATCGACGAGGGCTTCTCCCAGGCCGACATCGCCCGGGAGCTTGGCGTCACCCGCCAGGGCATCCAGAAGATGCTCGCCTGCTGACGACGCGGCCGTTGCCGGGACTGGCGTCGTAGGGCCGGTTCGCGCGCCTGACCACGGGTAGAATCTGGCCGGGAATGGAGTCAGATGCCGCCCGACCGTAACGCACAGCCGAGGATGCGCTCCGAAGAGCCTCCTCGGCGTCCTTTCGTGCGTGAAATGCATGGGTATGCTCCCCGCCAGGTCGACGAGCAGCTGCGGCAGCTGACAGCCGAGCTTCGCGAGGCACATCGACGGATCCTCGAGCTGGAGCGCGCGGCGCAGCCGGTCCCGGTCTCTTCGGCGCGCGTGGAGCAACTGCTCCAGGCGGCTCAGGAGCAGGCCGCCGAGTACGTCCGGGCCGTCGGCTCGGAGGCCGACGAGATCAGGGCGGCGGCCCGGGTCCACGACGCCGAGCTGCGGGCCGCCACGGAGCAGGAAATGGCCGCGCTGCGCGCGGCCATGGAGAAGGAAATGGCCGGGCTGCGCGCGGCGACCGAGCGCGAGCTGGCGAACCAGCGGGTGGCGACCGAGCGCGAGCTAGCGAACCAGCGCGCGACCGCGGACCGTGAGACGGCGCAGCTCAAGACCTCCGCGACACGGGAGCGGGACGAGATCATCACCGCGGCCAAGCGCGAGGCCGACGATATCCGCCGTAGGGAGCAATTCCTGCTCGAGCAGAGCGAGGCACTGCGGACGCAGGCGGAAGCCGACCTCGAAGTCGATCTCGCGGCCCGCCGCGAGGAGGCGGAGCGGGCCGAAGAGGAGCGGCTCGCCGACGTTCAGGCGGCTACCCGCAAGCTCGTCGCCGAGGCGGAACGACGGGCGGCAGACGCCGAACAGCGGGCCGCCGCCGCCATTTCGCAGGCGGACCAGACCAGGCGCGACGGCGAGCGCGACGCCGAGGCGCTGGTCGCCGAGGCGCGCGAGAAAGCCAAGCAGATCGTCAGCCAGGCCAGGACGCGGGCCGACCAGGTGGTCGCCGACGGCGAGACGGAGGCCGAGCGCAAGCGCGCCCCGATCCAGCGCGAGCTCGACGAACTGACAAAGCAGAAGAACGAGGTCGCCGAGCACCTAGCCCAGATGCGCCAGCTTTTCTCAGTGGTGGCGACCGGCCGGGACGGGCTCGCCGAGTAGGCGCGGGCGCCGATGACCGACTGGGTTCCGCCCGGATACTCCCCCACGTGGGCCGAAGAGTTCGACGGGCCTTCGGGTGCTCCGGCCAGCTCCGCGACCTGGCGGCAGGAGACTGGCGGACACGGGTGGGGTAACAGGGAGCTTCAGTACTACACCGACGGCACCGCCAACGCGGCGCTGGACGGCGCCGGCTCCCTCGCCATCACGGTGCGGGGCGCTTCCGCCACGCTGGCCGCGGCGCGTTATGGCGGCTGTCGATACACGTCCGCGCGGCTGATCAGCAAGAACCTGGTGTCCTTCCGCTACGGGCTCGTGACGGCGAAGATCAAGATTCCCGCTGGCCGGGGGATGTGGCCGGCGTTCTGGCTGCTGGGAGAGAATTTCGACGAGGTGGGCTGGCCTGGGTGCGGTGAGATCGATGTCATGGAGAACTTCGGCACCAACCCGGCCGAGGTCTCAGGAACCGTCCACGGACCCGGGTACTCCGGCGACGGCGGGATCACCGGATCCGTCTCGACCGGTGGCTCGCTCGCTGACGACTTTCATCTGTACTCGGTCCGCTGGGAACCGGACAGGATCCGCTGGTTCGTGGACCACAGGATGTACCACAGCGTCACCCCCGCCGACCTTCGCGGGCACCCCTGGGTCTTTGACCACGACTTCTTCTTGATCATCAACGTGGCTGTGGGCGGAACCGCTTCCGTTCCTCCGGACGATTCCGTCAGCTTCCCGCAGACCATGCTGATCGACTACGTCCGCGTCTACGCGGACGCGGGCGGGGACACGGACGCGGACGCGGGCGAAGACACGGACGCGGACGCGGGCGGGGACACGGACGCGGGGCGGCGGCGTGTGCCGTCTGCCTAGCTCGGCGGGACGCCTTGCGGGTCATGCAGAACGATCGTGCCCAGCAAGAAGTCCCCGACGGAGGTCTGGCGGCTGCCGGAAAACACGAAGAACAGGAGTGCTGTCAGGGACAGGCCGCTGAGGCTGAGGCCGAGAAACTGCCGCTCCGCCATCCGCCAGCGGCCCGCCGCCCGTCCGGTCTCTGGATCCCAGCACCGGAGCCCTAGCAGCCGCTGCGCCGGAGTCTGCCCTTGTCCCCATGTCGCGACGCTCCAGGCCAGGTAGCCGATCCCGAGGGTGCCCGCGAAGAGCAGGAATCCCAGCGCCACGCCGATGAGGACTCGCACGCGCGGCGGCGGCAGAGCGATCTCCGGATCGATCGCGTCGGCGCCGTGACTCATGCGGTCAAGGTACTCAGGCCCCGATCTACCAGTCAATTAGGACATAAGGTGCCGGACGCCGTGCGGCGAGAGTAAAAGATCTTGAAATCTACGTTCGAAATAGCACACTGTCTGCGTCATCTAGGGGCTATAATTGGCGTATCAGGTGATATTCACACCGCCATCTCCACGCAGGAGCGCTCATGGCGCAGGACCCTGTTCCCGCACCCGGGCAAGACGGCGAGCCGCCGCAGCCCGGCGACGCGGCGTGCGACGGGACTCCTGACAGCCTCGCTCCCCCGCCCGCGGCGGACCCGCCGCCGACTGTCGTGGGCCCGCCGCCCGACGGCGCCGATGACTACGACGCGGACGCGGACCTGGCCCGGTAGCTGGACGATATCGATTCCGGCCGCGAGCCCATCCCCTCCGAAGAGGACCTGCATGGGCCGCCGGTGATGTTTACGTTCGGGCAGGCTGCTGATGTGGATCCGGTGGTGCTGGCGGCGATGGCCGGGCCGGACGGGCTGGGCGGGCAGGCGTTCACCCAGCAGCAGATGGCTGATGCGATGCCGCCGGGTCCGCTGCTGGCCGCGCTGACAGAAAAC
>DATMKQ010000373.1:0-2074 GCA_035571275.1 Trebonia sp. | reverse complement strand
GATCGCCGTAGCCATCTGGGGGGCTGGATTCGCCGGCTTCGCCATCGCCCCCAGCCTCTGGCTGACCCTGGCCTGCCTGGCGATCGCGGGCGCGGCGGACACCTTCACGGTCATCTTCCGGGGCACGATCGTGCAGGCCCTCACCCCCGACCAACTGCGCGGCCGGGTCACCGCCGCCGATTACCTAGTGGGCGCGGGCGGCGGGCAGATCGGCAGCCTGGAGTCGGGCGCGCTCGGCTCGCTGACGTCGCCCACGGTCAGTGCGTTCGCTGGCGGCGTGGCCACAGTCGTCGGCGCGGTCGCGATCGGCCTCGCGCTGCCGGCGTTCGCCCGCTACCGGTCAGAGCCGCGCGCAACCGAGGAGCCGTACGCCGCTGCGGCGGCGGCTCAGGCATAGGCACATCTAGCGAGGACCGTATCTCGCCACTATGCTCCGATCAGCTCATATCGTGTTCTTTACAGTTTCGGGGGTATTGCTGCTTATGAAACGATCGAGCCGCTGGTTCTCAGGGTCGGTTCTCGCGACAGCTCTCTGTCTGGCTGGCGCGGCCGGGTCGGCAAACGCTGCCTCCGTGCCGACCGCAGCCAGCCACGATTCTCGGGGCGGGGGCATCCCGGCACTCCGCGCGGGCGTCGCACCAGCACTCGGAGCATCGCCGGCCGTAGCGCATTTGTACGCCTATTTCAATGGCGGTACCTGCGTCCACGGCCAGGGCGGCAAGCCGTACGAGTGCCTCGGCGTCGGTGCCGTCCTGCACGGATCTGTATACCTGCCGCTCGTCGAGGAATCGAGCGGCGGCAGATGGACGAAGACCAGCAAGGTTGGCGAGCCCTCCGCCCCGCACGATGTGACGGTCGGCGAAGAGGTCTCCTGTGCAGTCGTGCGCCACAAGCTGCCGGACTGCATGATGGTCGGCGTCCACTACAACTACGGGAAGACTACGGTTCAGCTTGCCGAGTGGGGTGGACCTGCCGGGTTCCGCGTGGTCGCGGCAGCCAATCCGCGCGGCACGAGCTGGTCAAGCATGCAAGCCGTATCCTGCCCGACAGCTAAGTTCTGCGTGATCGGAGGGCAGGCTGGCAAAGGCAGCGCATCGGGACACGCAACCGCCTACACCTGGAACGGCTCGGCGCTGCGAGCGATGAGCGTCCCGGCACCGCCGCGTTCCCATCTGTCGCAAGTCGCCGCGATCTCGTGCGTGTCGACGAAGCTCTGCGTCGCGGTTGGGGATTACGACAACGCGGCGGATCGGACGGAGCCGTACACCGTTATCTGGCGCGACGGCAAGTGGAAGCTCCAGAGTGCGCAGGTGGTCGCCGGTGCGACGGGCACTGTCGTCGAAGACGTGTCGTGCCCGACCTCCACATTCTGCATGGCGGCCGGATACTCCGACCTGGGCACGAGCCAGCAGCAGTTCACGCAGAGCTGGAACGGCCGGGCGTGGAGACTCGTGAGCATGCCCGCCGAGGCAGACTCTGGGCTCAACGGTGTGTCGTGTCTGAAGGCGACCGCGTGCATGGTGGGCGGCGTGACCAGGAATGACGGCCTGATCGAGCGCTGGAGCAGCGCGACGGGCTGGTCGGTCATGAAGCCCGTGCAGACGGGCAAGCCGAACGCGGATGTCTTCACGCACCTCTCCTGGCTGAGCCCCACGTCCGCCGTCGCCTTCGGGCTGAGGTTCAACCCCAGTCCGAGGTATGAGGGCAACGACCGGACCCTGGCCGAGCGCTGGAACGGCAAGGCCTGGACGGTCCAGTCAACGGAAAACAGCTAGCCGCGGTTTAGCGCACGATCGGGGCGGGCGCCGGTCACGGTGCCGCCTCGCTGCGTAATCGGGCGCACGTTGACAGGCAAGTAGCTACTTGCCTATTCTGACGGAACGTGGCAGCGGACGTCTTCAAGGCGCTGGCTGACCCGACCCGCCGGACGATTCTCGACGAACTGGCGGACCGGGACGGTCAGACACTCTTCGAGATCTGCTCCCGGATGGTGACCAAGCATCAGCTGACCTCGTCGCGGCAAGCGATCTCGCAGCATCTGGACGTGCTTGAGGAGGCCGGGCTGGTGCGGACC
>DATMKQ010000372.1:0-24594 GCA_035571275.1 Trebonia sp. | reverse complement strand
GCCTCGTCGGCGAGGATCTCGGTGCGGGCCGGGTCGAGCGCGGCCACCTCGTCTTGGAGCGGCATCGTGGCCAGGCTGCGACCCGTGTAGACCAGGCGCCAGTCCAGGTTCCGCGCGGCCGCCTCGCGCGCCATCGGCAGGATCGGCGTGATGCCGATGCCCCCCGCGATGAACAGCACCTGAGGATCGGCGGCGAACGGGAAGCCGTTGCGCGGTCCGAAGGCCCGGAGCACCGTCCCCGGCGTGATCTCGTCGTGGATCTCGACCGAGCCGCCGCCGCCGTCGTCGAGCCGGCGCACCGCGATCGTGTAGCCCGATGGGTCGGCCGGGTCGCCGCACAGCGAATAGTGCCGTGTCCGCCCCGACGGCAGGTCCAACCGCAGGTGCGCACCGGGCCGCCAGCGCGGCAGCGGGACGCCGTCGACCGCCGCCAGCCGCAGCCGGACCACGCCCTCGCACTCCGCCGTGCGCACCGCGACGACCAAGTTCCGCCAGGCGGGGACCTGAGGGCCGGGCGGCGACGGCCGCGGCCGCCGCGCGCGGCTGGGCGAGCTCATCATCAGCCGGCGGTAAGCCTCGCCGACCGCGGTCAGGCCCGAGATAAACCGGTCGGGCCTGCCGTTGCCGTACAGGTCGGCGGGCATTTGTTCCAGCGTGGCAGCCATGAGTCCGCCCTCAGCGCGCCGCGGCGCGGGCCGCCGGCGAGGATCCGAGGTACGCGACCGCCTGCGTGGTGGACGCCTCCTGCGACGGGTGGTACCCGCGCCGCAGGTACCGGCCCGCCGACCTGGCGACGCTCGGCAGCCCGGGCAGCACGCCGCGGCGCGTCGCGGCCAGGCAGCCGCGCCAGGTCGCTTTCGTCTCGGGCCCCAGCCCCGGGTCGGCGCGGACCAGGTACCTGGCGCCGCGCGCCCACAGCCAGAGCAGCACCGGCCCGGTCAACGCGAACGAGCGCAGTCGGCGGGCGTACGACGGATCCAAGTGGACTAGCAGGTCGAACGCGACGTTGCGATGCTCCACCTCCTCGGCGCCGTGCCACCTGAGCAGGTCGAGCATCACCGGGTGGGCGCCGGCCCGGTCGAGCGCGTCGGCGTTGAGGATCCAGTCGCCGAGAAAGGCGGTGAAGTGCTCGATCGCCGCGACGACCGCCACATGCTCGATGAGCTGCTCGCGTCGCTGGGCCGCGGTCAGGCCGGGCTGTTCGCCCAGGATGCGGCCGAACAGCCACTCCATATGCCGCACGTAAGGAGAAGGGTCGAGGCCGTTGGCGCGGAAGTAGTCGAGCACACCCTGATGCGCCCGCGCGTGGATGGCCTCCTGCCCGATGAACCCGATCACGTCTTCGCGCAGCGCGTCGTCGTCGATCAGCGGGAGCGCTCGCTGGAACGTGGCGGCGAACCAGCGCTCGCCCTCGGGCAGCATCAGGTGCAGCACGTTGATGACGTGGCTGGCCACCGGCTCGCCGGGAATCCAGGTCGGCGGCAGGCCCGTCCAGTCGAACCGCACGTCCCGCGGTTCAAGCACCAGCCCCGCGTAATCTGGGGCGTCACCACTCTTATTGACCACAACTCAACAGTAGCTTTTATTGAGCTCAAGTCAATAGACTGATCCGCATGAATCACCCCGCCGCTGCCGGTACCGACGCTTCCACTACCGCCGCTGGCGCCCCCGACGCTGCCGCCGCCGAACGCCGCCCGGCCAGTCGGCTGACCCCGGCCGCCCGCCGCCAGCAGATCCTCGCCACCGCGCGGCGCCTGGTCGAGAGCGGGCAGGTCGAGCAGATCTCGGTAGAGGCCGTGGCCGAGCACGCCGGGGTGTCGGCCGGGCTCTTGTTCCACTACTTCGGCACCCAGCGCAAGTTCCGTCAGGCGGTGATCGAGGAGATCGCGCGGGAGCTGCTAGCCCAGGTCGAGCCCGATCGGGGTCTGAGCCCTGTCGAGCAGTTGCGCGCTGGTCTGGAAACGTTCGTCGGCTACATCGCGCGCCACCCCGAGCTCTACCTCGCCGTGGTGCGCACCGTCGACGAGGACCTCGTCGGCTTGCACCGCTCGATGCGCAACAGGCTGGCCGAACTGCTCGTGTTCGGCCTGTCCGAGGCGGGCGCCCCGATCAACGCGGCGATCACGACCACGATCGCGGGCTGGCTAGCGTTCGCCGAGGAAGCCCTCCTCGGCTGGATCGCGACCCCCGCAACAGCCCAGGCGATGACCCAGGCCGAACTCGTCGACCTCTGCCAGCGCGCCTGCCTGGTCCTGCTCGAGGCGGCCGCCCCGGACCCGGCCGACCGCGCCCGCCTCGCGAACGCCCTCTATAAGTCACCGGAATGATCTGCTTTCACAGCGCATCAGCGGCCTCCACCGTGCACTCGGCCTCGCCGGCCCTCCGTCTGGGCAGCCGGCATGCCCGCGGATCCGGCGCGGGACGGGTTGGTTCACGAAGGGACGCCCCGGTTCTTGTCGGTGGCCTGAGCTTTGATGAAGGCGACGATGCGGTCGTTCAGCGCGTCGATGCGGTTGAAGCCGCCGTGGCTGCCGGGGACGATAGCGACCTCGGCGTGCGGCATGTGGCTTCCCCGGTCACGGGCCTGCGCCGGGGTGATGAGGGAGCTGCGCGCGCCGGTGATCACCAGGGTCGGCACGGTGATTTCGCGGAGTTCGTCGTCGGTGAGGATGGCGGGGAACTTCGGCTCCATCCGGTAGCCGCGGATGCCTGCCCACATGAGCGTCATCAGTTCCGGCTCCAGCATGGTCTGGTTGTCCATCCACCGGGCGAGGTGGCGGCGCAGCGGCATCGGGGTCAGGGTGGCCAGGCCGCTGATGTACAACCACAGCCAGAAGCGGGCGTCGAGCTTGGTGAGCCCGGCGGGGTCCAGCAGCGTGATGGAGGCGACCCGGCTGGGCGCGCGGATTGCCTGGTTCATGGCGACCCAGCCGCCGTAGGAGGCGCCGACCAAGTGCGCCGGGCGGTCGCTGAGCTGGGCGAGCAGTTCGTCGAGCCAGGCCGCGCAGGACGCCGGGGGAGTCATCGGGGCGCGCATGATGCTGGGATTCGCGTCGCCGGGCATATCGATCCCGAATACCGGGCCGTCCTGGGCTAGCGCCGCCACGTGCGGGTACCAGCCCGAGGCGTTGAACCCGGCACCGGCCAGCAAGACGACCGGCGGGCCGTCGGGGTGCGGCCGGTAGGCGTGCACGCGCGTGGTCGCGGTCGCCGTCTCGACGTCGAACTCCTCGTGGGGCTGCGGCCAGAGCGCGAAGGCCCGCTCGTATGCGGCCATGAACTTCTCCCGCGCCGCGTCGCTCTTCCACGTTCCCGGCTCGCCCTTGGGTTTCATGATACGAACGTATCATTAACGGATCCGGGCGGGCAACGAGGGGTACGGTGAGCGGATGCCGAAGCGGGTGGACCATGAGGAGCGGCGGCGGCAGATCGCGGACGCGCTGGTGCGGACCGCTGCCACGCGCGGGCTGCACGCCACAGGAATGCGGGAAGTCGCGGCCGAAGCCGGCGTGTCTTTGCGGCTGGTCCAGTATTACTTCGGCACCAAGGAAGAGCTCTTGCTCTTCGCCACGCAGCGGCTAGCGGTCCAGTTCGGCAGCCGGGTCATGACGCGGATCGACCGGACCAAGCAGACAGACGGCCCCGCCAACCCGCGGGACGTCATCGCCGCCATCTTGATCGAAGGGCTGCCGGTCGACGACGAGCGGCGCACCTTCACCATCGTCTACACGGCGTACCTGGCACTGTCGCTGACCGACCCCGCGCTGGCGATCACGTCCCTGGCCCGGAACTCCACGGCCGTAATCGACGTGGTCGCCGCCCAGCTACGGGCGGCCCAGGCCGCGGGCGACACGCCCACGGACCTGGACCCGGACGTGGAGGCCCTCAGCCTGCTGGCCATGTCCGCGGGTCTGGGGTCGAGCGTCATCGGCGGCCAGTCTTCGCCTGAGCAGGCCCAGACCGTCATCGACTACCACCTGGGCCGCCTGTTCCCCGCCCGCGCCGCCGACCTCTGGACCGGCGGGCAGCCCGTCTGATCTCGGTGGGGGCAGCCGAAAGGTGCCGCGCCCCCGATAACGTGGCTGACCAACGAGGCTAGCAGCGTGGTCCGGCAACCGAATTCGATGAACGTGGATCACTTTCCATGCCGGGCCATGGAAAGCGATCCACGTTAGCGCGAGTCGGGGCACCCAGCCCAACGGGGAGATGCACGAGAGGGCCGGGTCTTGACCATGCCAGGCAGTCCGACCGTCCGTCGCCCTCTCGCGCCATCACAGGCGCCGGCCCGCTACGCGGAAAGGCCGGCGTCGACGGGAATGACCGCGCCGGTGAGGGCGCCGGAGTCGGGGGAGCACAGCCAGGCGATCGCGGCCGCGATCTCATCGGGCTCGATGAGCCGGCGCAGCAGTGCCTGCCCGGCGAAGGTGTCCTGGGACGGCAGGTCGTAGACGGCCGCGCTGGCCTCGAGCATCGCGCCGCGGGTGGACCCCGGGCAGACGATGTTGGCGGTAACGCCGGTGCCGGCCAGGTCGGCGGCCAGCGCGCGCACGTAGGCGAGGGCGGCGGCCTTGCCGGCCGAGTACGCGGCCAGCCGCGGCATCGCGCGCAGCGCGGCCGCCGACGACACCGCGACGAACCGGCCCGACCCCGCCGTCAGCATCGGCGGCACGCACGCGTCCGCCAGATGCCTGACCCCGTCCAGGTTCACCCGCATCATCAGCCCGAACGCGTCGTCGGGCGTTTCCCACGCGAGATGACCGACGATCACCCCGGCCACCGCGACCGCCGCGGCCGGCACGCGGCCGTCGAGCGCGGCGCGGATCTTGGCGCGGACCGCGCCGTCGCCGACGTCGGCGACGAGCGTGCCGGCATCCGGCGCTCCCGCCTCCCGGCAAGCGCGGGCGACCGCGTCCAGGTCCGCCGGCGTGGGCATCGGGTAGCGCAGCGGCGGCTGCGGCGCGCACGCGTCGACGAGCAGGAGCGACCAGCCGGTCGCGGCGAGGCGGCGGGCCACCGCCGCGCCGACGCCGCGCGCCGCCCCGGTCACGACCGCGAGAGTCATAGGTTGCTCCCTTCCACGCCGGTGAGCAGCGTGTCCAGCGTCTCGGTCAGGTCGGCGGCGAGCTGGCCGAGCAGCCATTCGCCCTCCCGCGCGCTAGCGCCCGTCGGGTCGCCGAGCACCCCGTTCGGGCTCAAAGCGCGGACGCCGCCGGCCCGCAGCGCGGGCATGATCTCCGCCAGCGGCCTGGTCTCGCCGGGTTCGGCGGCGGCTAGCCGCACGTCGCTCGGCGCGAGGGCGAGCATCATCGACGTCTCCATCCGTCCCGCGTGCGCGTCCGAGCCTGGGACCCCCGCGTGCCACACATAACACTCGCGTCCCTCCGCCCGGAGCTGCCGCACCGCGTCAGCGATCGCCGCGGCGTTACCGCCGTGCCCGTTCACCAGCAGCATCGCCGACCAGTGCAGGCTCGCGTGCCGGCCGAGCTCGACCAGGAGCAGCGTGAGCGCGGCGGCGCCGATCGAGAGCGTGCCGGGGAAGTCCGCGTGCTCGCCGCTCGCGCCGATCGGCACCGCCGGCGCGAGGCCGGTCCCGGCGCGCCCCGCGCACGCCCGTGACGCGACGGCGACGGCGATCCGCGTGTCGGTGTCGAGGGGCAGGTGCGGCCCGTGTTGCTCCAGCGAGCCGAGCGGAACCACGAGCAGCCGCCGTGGCCCCGCTTCCACCTCCGTCCAGCGTGCGGAGCTCAGCGTGATACCGGTCAGCTGTGGCTCCCCGTGAAGGCGGCGTCGAGTTGTCGCATGCCGGCGTCAAGCAGCGCGCCGAGGTCGGTGCCGTCGTGGTCGAGCCAGTGCTCGTAGGCCGCGACGGCCACGCCGAGGACGGCGTGCGCGACCACTTGCGGCGCTAGGTCGTCTGGGCGGCGGTCGGTCCGTTCGGCGACGAAATCGGCGATGACCTGCCGCCAAGCGGTGAAGCGGAGCGTGGAGTGCGCGAACAGCGTGGGGACCCGCAGGATCAGTTCCATCCGCCGCCGGTGCAGCGGCACCTGCGCCGGCGCGACGCGGTTGAAGTCGATGAGCGCGAGCCGGATCGCGTCCATCAGCGGAACCTCGCGCGGGCACGCCTTCAGCCGGTCGCGCATCTTCTCGAGCTCGAGCTCGAACGCCCCCCACGGGATATCGTTCTTGGACGGGAAGTAGCGGAAGAACGTGCGCCGCCCGATGCCCGCGGCCGTCGCGATGTCGTCCACCGTTGTCTGTTCGAACCCGTTGGCCGTGAACAGCGTGAACGCCGCCTGCTCGAGTTCCGCCCGCGACGTCACGCGCCTGCGGCCGGGATGACCGGCGGCGGCCTGGACGGCGGGCGGTGCCGGCACGGCTATCACCATCCCCTCGGATGCCCGAATCTTACTCCCCGTCGTCGATCCGGCCCGGCGGCGTGATGTTCCTTGATTCTGGCACCTGGTGTCGTTACTCTCGGCACAGATGCTGTTGATGGCACTTAGTGCCACTAATACCGGAGGCGGACATGGCCGAGCAAGCAGCGCAGGCGGCCGCGCAGGCGGCGGAGACCGACGAGCTCACCAGCGACGAACTGCTGGTCGAAGAGGTCTCGATCGACGGTATGTGCGGTGTCTACTGACCCACCAGGCACGTTCGACATCGACCGGCCCTGGCAGGTCGACCCGCGCGTTTCGCTGCGCCCGGAGCCGTTCGGCGCGCTGCTGTACCACTTCGGCACCCGGCGGCTGTCCTTCCTGAAGAACCAGCGGGTGCTGGCGCTGGTCCGGTCGCTCGCCGACCACCCGAGCGCCCGGGCTGCCTGCGCGGCGGCCGGCGTGACGGAGGCGGAACTGCCCGCTTACACCCGCGCTCTGTCCGCGCTGGCGGATTCAAAGATGATTTCCGAACGGAGGGCGGCATGACCC
The DNA here is from genome assembly GCA_035571275.1 of Trebonia sp. Lineage (GTDB taxonomy): Bacteria > Actinomycetota > Actinomycetes > Streptosporangiales > Streptosporangiaceae > Trebonia. Next base: position 17,665 of record DATMKQ010000372.1, on the reverse strand, counting down.
TCACTCCAGAGGCGTCTGCCCCGGGCAAGCTGACCGACCTGTTCCAGCTTGGTCTGGACGCGCCGATCTGTCTGACCTGGGAGCTCACTTACGCCTGCAACTTGTCGTGCGTGCACTGCCTGTCTTCATCGGGGCGGCGTGACCCGGCGGAGCTGACGACCGACGAGTGCAAGCAGGTCATCGACACGCTGGAGCGGATGCAGGTCTTCTACGTCAACATCGGCGGCGGCGAGCCGACGGTGCGCCCCGACTTCTGGGAGCTGGTGGACTACGCGACCGCCCACCACGTGGGGGTGAAGTTCTCCACCAACGGCGTGAAGATCACGCCCGAGGCGGCCGCGCGGCTGGCCGCGAGCGACTACGTGGACGTGCAGATATCGCTCGACGGCGCCACCGCCGCCGTCAACGACGCCGTCCGTGGCGCGGGGTCGTACGCGACCGCGATGCGGGCGATGGAGAACCTGTATAACGCCGGCTTTCGCGGGTTCAAGCTGTCGGTCGTCATGACCAGGCAGAACATTCCGCAGCTCGACGCCTTCAAGGTCATCGCCGACCGCTTCGGCGCCCAGCTGCGACTTACCCGGCTGCGGCCGTCCGGGCGCGGCGCGGACGTCTGGCATGACCTGCACCCGACCGCGGAGCAGCAGCGCGAGCTGTACGACTGGCTCGTGGCGCACGGCGAGCAGATACTGACCGGCGACTCGTTCTTCCACCTGTCGGCGTACGGTTCGGCGCTGCCCGGACTGAACCTGTGCGGCGCGGGGCGAGTGGTCTGCCTGATCGATCCGGTCGGCGACGTGTACGCGTGCCCGTTCGCGATCCATGAGAACTTCCTGGCCGGGAACATCCGCCACCCGGGCGGCTTCGAGACGCTGTGGCGGTCCTCGTCGCTCTTCGCCTCGCTGCGCGCGCCGGACACCGGCGGTGCGTGCCGGTCCTGCGGGTTCTACGACTCGTGCCGCGGCGGGTGCATGGCCGCGAAGTTCTTCACCGGGCTGCCGCTGGACGGGCCTGACCCGGAGTGCGTGCAAGGATACGGCGCGGCTGCCCTAGCAGCGGTGCCGACGTCGACTCCGCGGCCTTCTGTCGACCACTCGCACCGCACGGTGCCTGTGACGATCGGGCGCCGACGGCCGCCGGACCGGAGCTGCGATGAGGATCCGCTGGCGGGGTTCGCTGAGCGCCATTAGCCCGGCCAATCCGTCGCCGTTCTCCCGGATCGTGGGGGCGCTGGGGCTTGCGGTGGCTCGGCGCGGCTTGCTCGAGTCGGCGTCGGCACCCCGAGAGGACGAGCCCGTTCCCCTCGGGTTTCGGCTTCGCGCCGACCCTGGGACACGGCTGGTCGCTAACGGGTTGGTGCTTGTGGGCGGGTCGCCCGTGCGGGTGCTGCGGCTGACGCCTGCGGGAGCCCGGCAGGTCGCGGGCTGGCTGGCCGGGGTGCCTGTACCGGACAATCTCATCGCCCGGAAGCTGGCGCGGCGGCTACTGGACGCGGGGATCGCCCACCCGGTCCCCACGGCCCCCGCGGCCCCCGCGGCCGCAGCGCCTGGCGCCGTCACCACCTCCGCCGGCACCCGCTCACGGGATGTCACCGTCGTGATTCCTGTCAAGGATCGGCATGCGGAGTTGGGGCGGTGTTTGGCGGGGCTGCGCGAGGCTGCTGTCGCTCTGGGGGACGACGCCCCTTCGGTGGTTGTCGTCGATGACTGCTCCGCTGATCCTTCGGCCATCGCGGCGATCGCGGCTGAGGGTGGGGCGCGGGTGATCCGGCGGGCCGTCAACGGCGGGCCTGGTGCCGCTCGGAATACCGGGTTGGCGGCGGTCGCGACGGAACTCGTGGCGTTTCTTGATTCGGACTGCGTGCCTCGGGCGGGGTGGCTGGAGCGGTTGCTGGCGCACTTCGCGGATCCGGCGGTCGGGGCGGTCGCGCCGCGGATCGTGCCGCATGAGGAGGGCACCGGCTGGCTGGCGCGGTACGAGGGGGCTAGTTCCACGCTGGACATGGGGGCGCGTCCCAGCATCGTACGGCCCGGCGCGCGTGTGTCGTACGTGCCCGGTGCGGCGCTGGTCGTCCGCAGGTCCGCCGCGGGCGGCGGGTTTACCGAGGGCATGTTCGTGGGGGAGGACGTCGACTTCGTGTGGCGGATGGCGGCCGCGGGCTGGCGGGTCCGCTACGAGCCGGCGGCGCTCATGGGCCACGACCACCGGGTCCGGCTGCGCGCCTGGTTCTCCCGCCGCGCCGACTACGGGACATCGGCCGCGGCGCTTGAACAGCTGCACCCGGGCGCGGTGCGCCCGTTGTACGCCTCCTGGTGGACGGTCGGCGCTTGGGCGGCGGTCTTGTCCCGCCGTCCGGTCGCCGCGGCCGCGCTGACCGGCACCGCGACCGCGCTGCTGGCCAGGCGCCTATCGCCGATCACCGGGGAACGCTGGCGAGGGCAAGGTGCGGCCTGGTCGCTCGCCGCTCGGCTGGCCGGCGGGGGAACGCTCGCCGCCGCCCGCCCGCTCGGCAGCGCGCTGTCCCGGGCGTGGTGGCCGCTGGCCATCCCGGCCGCGATCGCCGTCCCGAGGCTGCGAGTGCCGGTGGCCGCGCTGATCCTCGCGCCGCCGCTGCTCGACTGGGCGAACCGTCGCCCGCCGCTGGATCCCGCACGCTACGTCGCGGCCAGGCTGCTCGACGACGTGGCGTCCAGCGTGGGGGTGTGGCAGGGATGCCTGCGCCGCCGCACGATCGCCCCGTTGCTCCCGCTGATAGGTGTTGCCCGCCCCGCGAGGGGCGGGCAACATCATGGGATCTCTAGTGCCGTGCGAGGAACGCCAGCTCGGGGACGAACCACGCCCCGTTGACCGTGCCGACGCCCGCCGCCAGGCTGTAAACCTTATGCGCGTTGAAGCCCTTGACGGTGTACTCCTTGCCGTTCTGGGTGAACGACACGGTGTTGTTTCCTGTGGTGACCGGGACGATGCCCCGCAGGTGATTCTCGGACATGAAGTACAGCTCGGGGTTGATCAGCCCGAGCGAATGGTGCGCGACCTGCGCCGCGAGCGCGACGATCCCGGCGAAGAGCGGGGTGGCCTCGCTTGTGCCGCACGTCGGGTACCAGCCCGCCGGCTGCCCGCCGAAGCTCTGGTAGACGTCGACGGCGCCATTGCAGGCCCCGCTCATCGAGATGTCCGGCACGCCGCGGCTGCGGCCCACTATGTTCTTCACACCGTTCTGGTAAGACGGCCGCGAGAACCATATGGACTTCCCGCCGCCGCCTGCCAGCGGGTTCGGCCCGTTGTCGCCGAAGATGAACTGGTTGGTCGCCACGCTGTAGGTGTCGTTCCAGACGGTGTCCGCAGAGGTGTGGTTACCGCTGGCGGTCAGGTGCAGCTGGGTGCCGCCGACGCCGGTGACGAGCGGATCGCTGTCCGGCCAGGAGGTGACAGGGAAAAGATAGTAGGTCGACCCATCGAGTCCCACGTCGGCCGCGCCGCTGTCACCGGAGGCCGCGAGCACGGTCACATGGTGCTTGTACGCGTCGATGTAGGCGCCGCGCAGCGAGTCCACGGATGCCTTGGACGAGAACGTTTCCTCGGTCGCGCTGAAGCTCTGGCTGATCACGTCGCCGATGTGGTGGTTGATCACGTACTTTTCCGCAGTGACGATCTGCGGGAAGCCGGTCACGCCTTCGGTCTCGGACACGGGCGTCTCGACCAGGACGATGTTCGCGCCCGGCGCGATCGTGTGGGCGTATTCCACGTCGAGGGTGGTTTCCCCGGCCCAGCCGACCATGTCGCTGTTGGTCGGGTCGTAGGGCGGAACCTTGCCGGCCGGCTGGAGGATCTTCAATGACGGCGGAGCCGGCAGGCCAAACGTCTTGTCGAAGAAGTTGAGGTCGCTCTTGATCGTGGGCGAGCCGAAGGAGTCGACGATCACGATCGTCGATCCCTTCCCTGTCACCCCGTGGCTGTATAGCGGGTGGAGGTTATAGGCCTGCTGGATCTGGGCTGGTTCGTAGCACGCGACCGAGAACGCGGCCTCGCACTGCGCGGTCGTCGGCGGCTGCTGCTGGGCGTGTCCGACGTGCAGTACCCCAGGTTTGATTATGATCGTCGCCTGATGCGCGGCGGCCGCGGTCGTCCCGGCGATGGCTGGCATGCTGAAGGCCGCCAGCCCGCCAAGTGCGGCCACGAGACCACCGCCACCAGCGGCGATCGCGATTTTTCTGCGTAGGCGCATAAGCCCCTCCCTGCGTAGAAGCTACTGGTGCATAGAGGACGCTAACATCGCCGCAGGATCTTTAGAGGAAAACCAGAAGAGTGACGCTAAATTTTTAGATCACCATCAATGTGGCGCAGCAATTTTCACCGTGCGCGATGAGGCAGCCGTAACTGCCTTCTATGTTGCCCTGGTATCACTGTTTCGCTTGGCGGCCTGAGGCGATCGTCATGCAATGGGTAGCCAGAACGTCAATCAGGAGGGCATCCCGCTGCGTGGCGACGGGACCCCGTTCCCCGAAGATCCCGGTCAATGGTCGGACGCCGAGCGCACCTACCTGCAGACATACCAGTTCGGAGTCAACAAGAGCTTCGAGTTGGAGGAGCAGGAGGTCGCCAAGGCGGACGTGCCCGACGTCTCCCGTGGCGAGGGCGGGAGCGAAATCGCATGAGCGTCTCCGACATCGTCAACATGGCGCAGGCTGGCTGGAAGATCATCGAAGATGGCAAGCCGTCCGCCCAGATAAGCGGCAGCACTTGTAACGCGGTCCCGCACGTGGACGACTGGCAGAGCCTCAGCGCCCCGCAGGGCACCAACCGGCTGAGCTGGCGACTGCAGTACACCAACGGGTTCGACATCGACGTAGTGCTCGTCCGACTCGAGCTCAAGTGGGAGTACGCGGCCCGCTACCACAACGGCGGCGCGTTCATCAGCAACTGCTGGCTGCACGTGCCGCAGTGCGACGTGAAGTGGGGTTACAACGTAAACCTGGACTTCAAGGTGCGCAACCCCACGAACGCCGGATCGGATTCGGCGCCGAACGCCCGTCTCCCGATTTCCGTGAGCGGAGCGGTGACCACCCCGTTCTGGACCGACAACATGGAGTGGGATTTCACGGTCTACGGTGACGGTAACTGGGAACAGGGGTAACCAGGCAGTAGTCGGCACCTCGTCAGTGGGCACCCCTTCAGTCAAGCACGGTCTCGTCGAGCACGATCAGCGGCAGCGGTCCGGCCAGGTCCTCGGGTGCGGCGGGGGAGTACGCGAAGTTCTTCGCCCGCGCGCCGCCGTCGACCACCAGGTCCGTGCCGGTGATCAGCCGCGCGTAGTCCGAACACAGCCACGCGACCGCGTGCCCGATGTCGGTAGGCGTCCCGGTGGTCCCCATCGGGACCATGGGCGCCCGCTGCCCGGTCCACCGCGACGGCCGCCGCCAGGACTCGTCACCGGTCGGGCCGCCCAGGCCGCCGCGCGGCCCGCCCTGCAGGATGCCGCCGGGCCCCAGCCCGGCCTTGGCCCGCTCGGCGAGCAGTTCCGGGTTGTCGGGGTTCGGAGCGGTCGGGGTGAAGCTGTTGACCCGGATGCCGTACGGCGCCAGGTCCATCGCGGCCGCCCGGACGAAGTTGTTGACGCCGCCCTTGTGGAACGCGTACGCGCAGACGCCCGGGGTCCCCGACCAACCGTTGGACGAGGAGATGCAGACGATCGAGCCCTTGATGCCGCGCTCGGCCATCGCCCGGCCAGCGTGCTTGGTGTTGAGGAAATATCCCATCGCCGAGACCCGCACGGCCCGTTCGAAGGCCTCCGCGGTCTCGTCGAGGACGCCCCGGCCGCCGAGCAGCGCGGCGTTGTTCACGCAGATGTCCAGCCGCCCCCACCGGTCGAGCACCGAGCCGATGTAGCCCTGGACCGCCGCCTCGTCGGTCACGTCGCCGGGCGCGGCCATCGCCTCGCCGCCGTTGCGCTCGATCCGGGCGACGCACGCCTTGATCGCCCCCTCGTCGACGTCGTTGCAGGCCACCTTGGCGCCGTACTTCGCGAGCGCCAGCGCGATGCCGCTGCCGATGTTAGGGCCGACACCGGTCACGAGGGCGACCTTGCCTTCGAGTGAGACCTCCACTGTCACTGCTCCTTCTAGCCGACGACCTTGCCGATTATTCGGGCGGCCGGACCGTTTGACAACCGGCGCGGATCACAACGCGAGAGCATTGTGACAGGGTGACGAAGCCAACCGCGAGAAAGGCGGCCACCATGACCGAGCCCGTCTGCGTTTCCCGCCGGATCGATGTGCCCGCCGCGCGGGTGTTCGCGATCCTGGCCGATCCGGCCAGGCACCCCGACATCGACGGATCGGGGATGCTCCGCGAGGCGATCGCCGGCGCGCCGGTCCGCGGCGTCGGCGACACGTTCGGCATGCGGATGCACAACGACCACATGGGCGACTACGAGATGCTCAACTACGTCACCGAGTACGAGCAGGACCGCCGCATCGGCTGGGAGCCGGTGCTGGCCCGCGCGGGCCGCCCGGAGGATGAGGCCGAGGTTGGTGCGCGCTCCGGCCACCGCTGGGGCTACGAGCTCACACCCGATGGCCAGGCCACGGTCGTCACGGAGACTTACGACTGCTCCTCGGCGCCGGACTGGCTGAAGAAGGTGATACGCGACGGCGAGCGCTGGCGCGGGAGCATGACCCGCACGCTGGAGAACCTCGACAAGATCGTGGGGCAGAAATAAAACAATTAATTGTCCCGAACGGACCGGTGTGACTCTCCGCCCAGGTGGGCTGATAACAGCGCCTCGGCTAGCGCGGCGGAGGAAATGTTGGCGCCGCATGACACGACCACCGTCGCCCCGCCGCCGGAGCCGCGGCTCGTCTTCAGGGCAGCCGCGATCGCCATCGCGGCTGCCCCCTCGATCAGCTGGTGCTGCGTGTCGATCATGAACCGCAGCGCTGAATGGATTTCCGGCTCCGTGACGAGGACCCACTCATCGACGAGTTCGGCGCACAGCGGCAGCGTGATCGATCCCTCTTCGATTCCGCCCGCCGTCCCGTCGCTGATCGTCGGCAGGGCGTCGACCCGGGTGACCTCGCCGGCCCGGACCGAGGCGGCCATCGCCGCGTCGTTGACCGGGGACGCGCCGACGAGCCGTACCCCGGGCAGCACCGCCTTGATGGACGCGCCGATTCCGGAGATCAGCCCGCCGCCGCCGACGGCCACGACGACCGTGTCCACGGGGCGATCCCGGCCGTCGAGTTGCTCCACGATTTCTTCGCCCACCGTGCCCTGGCCGGCGATAACGTCCAGGTCGTTATAGGGACTGACGTAGCTCATGCCCGCCTCGGCCGCCAGCAGCCGCGCCTGGTTCTCTGTCTCGAGGGGATCCGCGCCCAGCACGCGCACCTCAACGCCGTAGCGGCGGATAGCCGCCACCTTGACCGGTGACGCGTGCTCGGGCACGCACACGAACCCCTTCCCGCCCAGAGCGGACAGGGCGTGCGCCACGCCGAGGCCGTGATTGCCCGTCGACGCGGCGACGACGCCACGACCACGCTGCTCGTCGCTCAGGCTCAGCAGCTTGGCCAGCGCGCCGCGGACCTTGAACGATCCGGTCTTCTGCTGATGCTCGCACTTGAGCAGTATTTCGGTGCCCGTCTCTTCCGTCGCCGCCGCCCAGCCGGTCAGGGGAGTGACCAGGGCGTGGCGGTGGAGTCTTTCCGAGATCGTCCGTGTTCTCGCTGCCGCCTCTCGCGCCAGCTCGGACAGGCTTTCACCCACTCGAACTTTCACCCACACAGCGATTATGGGGTAAGCCGGTTCGGCCCGCGGAACAGGAACGTCGCGTCGCGGATCGAGTCGAGCCCGAGCGCCGCCATCAGCAGGCGGCCGAGGCCGAGGCCGAGGCCGCCGTGTGGTGGGCACCCGTACTTGAAGCAGTCCAGGTAGTAGCGCATCGGCTCGGTGCTGAGCCCCTTCTCCGCGGCCTGGCTGACCAGCACGTCGTAGCGATGTTCGCGCTGCGCGCCCGTGGTGATCTCCAGGCCCTTCCACAACAAGTCGAAGCTGCACGTCAGGTCAGGTTCGCCGCTTCCGGGGGATCCCGGTCGCATGTGGTAGAACGGCCGCACGCTCGCCGGGTACTCAGTAACGAACACGAACTCGTGCCCTGTCTCAGCCGCCACCCGCGCCGCCACAGCACGTTCTCCCGCGGAGTCCAAGTCCGCCCGCCGTTCGGATGATCCAGGGTTCCCCAGCATTTCCTGAGCCTGCGCCATCGTGATCCGCGGGAACGGGACCTTGGGCACAGTTACCCGGGTACCAAGCTCGGCGATCTGCTCGCCGTGCGCCGCGTCGACCGCCGCGAGCACGTGCGCGAGCATCCGCTCTTCGAAGTCCATCACGTCCTCGACGTCGCTGATCCACGCCAGTTCGACGTCGACGCCGGTGAACTCGGTCGCGTGCCTGGAGGTGAACGACGGCTCGGCGCGGAACACCGGGCCGATCTCGAAGACCCGGTCAATGCCGGCCGCGATCGCCATCTGCTTGTAGAACTGCGGTGACTGCGCCAGGTAGGCGCTGCCGCCGAAGTAGCCGACCTCGAACACCTCGGCGCCGGACTCCGACGCGCTGCCCATCAGCTTGGGCGTGTGCAGCTCCGTGCACGCCTCTGAGTAAGCGAATTCCCGCATCGCCTGTTCGATGGTGGTCTGCACCGCGAACACCAGCCGCGCGGTGGGACGGCGGCGAACGTCGAGGAACCGCCAGTCCATTCGCCCCTCCGGGCCGGTGTTGTCGTCGATAGGCAGCGGCGTGGCGGCCCTGTTCTCGACCGTGACCCGTTCCGGGATGATCTCCAGCCCGCCGAGGCTGACAACCGGGTTGTCAACCACCCGGCCGGTGACGCGGACGGCCGATTCGACGGTGAGCCCCTCGAGTTCGGCCTCCAGGGCGGAGCCGTCGCGCCGGTGGGTGACCTGAACGGTGCCGGTGTGGTCGCGCACCAGCACGAACTGCATCGCGCGCTGTAGCCGGAGCGTCTGCGCCCAGCCCGCGATCGTGACGGTCTCGCCGACGTGGTCACGCAGCCGGTCGACGGTAACGCGGATCATCGCTAGTCCTCCTCGGGACCTTGTGGTGATCCCTTGGAGGACCAGCGGCCTTTCGTAAAAGAACGCTCGGGAGTGTCTTCGCCCGGGAGCGCGGGACCGCCTTCACAGCTTCCGGCGGCTCTCTCGGCCCGCGTGGACCCCGGCTACTTGGTTCCGTCAACGCGCTGGTGACCAGGTTAGGCAACAGCCGCGTATGCGCCAAACGAATTAGCGGAATACTGTCAACAATATGAGCGAAACGCTGCCGATGTTCCCGCTGACCACGGTGCTGTTCCCTGGCATGCGGCTGCCGCTGCACATCTTCGAGCAGCGGTACCGGCAGCTTGTCCGCGACCTGCTCGACCAGACAGAACCGCGGCGGTTCGGGGTCATCGCGATCCGCAAGGGTCGGGAGACCGGCGCCGACGGCGTCACGGCGCTGCATGAGGTCGGCTGTGTCGCCACGGTCCGTCAGGTCAAGCCGCTCGACGACGGCCAGTATGACCTGGTCGTTGTGGGCACGGAGCGGTTCCGGCTGCTCGCGCTGGACCGGTCGCTGACGTACTTCCAAGGTGAGATCGAATCGCTCACGGAAGAAGTAAGCCAGGCGCAGGACGGCGCCCGCATCGCCGCGCTGGCGGCCCAGCGGGTCCAGGTCGCGTTCCGCGCCTACCTGAACGCCCTCGCCGACCGCGGCGGAGGGGTGATCACAGTCGCCGACCTGCCGGATGAGCCGCTCCTGCTGTCCTACATCGTCGCCGCGGCGATGATCATCGATTTGCCCGAACGGCAGGCGTTGCTCGCCGCGCCGGACGGGCTCGCCCGGCTCCGCGCCGAGCGTTCCCTGCTCGCCAGAGAGATCGGAATGCTGCGTGCCACCACCTCCCGACCCGCGCCGGACTTCACCCGCGAACGCTACAGCCCCAACTGAAGGATCCGCGCGGCGTTGTCGCGCAGCAGCGCGGGGCTGGCGATGCCGAGCTCGTCGAGTTCGGCCAGGCAGCGTTCCGGGGCGATGAACGGGAAGTCGCTGCCCCACACGAACTGGCCCGATAGCCGTCCGCGCAGCTCGCGGACGACCTCGGCCGGTATTCGCTTCGGCGACCAGCCGGAGATATCGATGTACACGTTGGTCTTATGCAGCGCGATCGCGATCAGGTCCATGTGCCACGGCCAGCCGAAGTGCGCGGCGACCACGGTCAGCCGAGGGTGCGCGGCCGCCACGGCGTCGAGTTTGAGCGGATGCGAGTAGTCGATCCTGATGCCTTGGCCGCCGGGCTGGCGCGCGCCGATCCCGCTGGTCCCGGTGTGGAACAAGGCGAGCAGGCCATACTCTTCGCACGCCGCGAACACTGGGTCGTACCTGGGGTCGTCGGGCGCGAACGCCTGCAGCGACGGGTGGAACTTCACGCCGCGCAGGCCGAGCGCCGCGATGTTGGCCACCTCGGCGACCGCCGCCTCGCCCTTGTGCGGGTCGACCGAGCCGATCCCGACGAATGGATACCGCTCGCAGGCGGCGGCCACGGTCTCGTTCGGCACGCGGGGGCGGCCGGTGGCGGTCTCGGCGTCCCAGGCGAGCAGGACGGCCATGGTGTCGAGCGCGCGGTACTTGTCGGCGAGTTCGCCGAGCGACTGCCGCTCCACGGTGGAGCGGAAGTAGGCCTCGGCGGCCTCGACGTAACCCGCCATGCTGCCGTCCAGCCAGTCCGGCGTCGGCAGGTGCACGTGAAAGTCAATGGCCCGCATTCGGCTTATGGTACGAGGGCGTCCGGCACCGCCCGTGCTTTCGGGGCAGTCAGTGCCAGATCCGTGATCAGCGCGCCCAGGCGCGCCAGCCGGCCGGACGCGATGCTGTAGCAGATCGTCGTCCCGTTCCGCTGGGTGGTCACGAGTCCCGCTTCGCGCAGCACCTTCAGGTGCGCGGAGATCGTCGGCTGGGACACGTCGAAGAACTCGGTGAAGTCGCAGGCGCAGATGCCTGGCTCGGCGGCGAGGCGGCGCACGATGCCCCACCGCACCGGGTGGGCCAGCGCGCGGAGCACCTCGACGTCCTCGGGAACCTCTTCGGGAATCTCTACGGACACGCCCCTAGCATATCGCCCTCGAACGATATAGTGTTTGGCCTATATAGAAAGGAAACGATGATGACATTCGGCACTGAAGTCCTCGACGAGGGGCTGACCAGGATCGCTGAGACCGGGCCCGAGTTCGGCGGCGGCCTGTCGAACCACGCGCCGATGGCGGCCGAGGCGCTGGTCCGGCTCGGCCGAACCGATGCGGTGGAACACTGGCTCGACGACTATCTTAGGCGCCTGGACGAGCCGCCCACGGCCAGCGAGCCGATCACGGCGTGGCGGGAGGCGCTCGGCCAGATGCGGCGGGTGGCCGACTGGGAGGTGTACTTCCGCGACCAGATGACGAAGGAGCCGTGGCGCGACGTGCTGACCCGCTGGTGGCCGCGGCTGCTACCCGGCGTGGCGGCCGCGGCCACGCACGGCGTCATCCGCACCTCGCACGCGGCCCGTAGCCTTGCACAAACAGACACCGCGCAGCGGCGCGACGAACTGGCCCGCGGCCTGGCTTACTGGGCCGCCGGCTACCTGGAGCTGGGGGGCGCCTCGACTGGTGGGCACCTCGACCTGACGGCCGCGCTCGGCGGGCTGCCCGTCGTGCCGGTGGCGGCGGGACCCGGCCTCATCACAGAAAACCTCAAGGCAGGCCTGGCCGGCCAGCCTGGTTTCACTAAAGCGGTCGGCGCGCTCAAGCCGCCGACGGACGCCGTGGCGGACCTAGGAGACCTGGCCCGCGAGTTCACGCGCGTCTTCCTCCGCCACGGCCGGCAGCGGCCGATCGCCCTGCTGCACGCGGTCACCGCGCCGGTCGCGGCCCGCTCGGTGCTCCCACTGCTGCCCGGCGAGGTCGCACGCCCGACCTACGATGCGCTCTGGCACGTCGGCGCGGCTCTTTACGCCGTCTATACCGGGGGAGTGACGGCCGAGCCGCTGCCGTCATCGGCGCCGCCGTCCCGCGACTCGGTGACCGAACGGGCGGTCGCCACCGGCGACGAGCACGCCATCAAGCTGACCGAGGCCTGCCTGCGGCTGCACGCGGAGTCCCCCGACCCGGTCCTGCTGCACGCCGCCGCCCGCGCCTGCGAACTGCTCGGTTAGCCCCGCGTGAATTTCTGCTGACAACCCGCTGGCTTTTGGTTAGCCGGCTGCCGCCTTCCTCTTTTATTACCGCCAGGGTCAGTACTCTTAGGTGGGCGCCGCCATGGACGGTTGCCGGCGAGAGGACAGGAGTCTGGCGGGTGGGCCGTGTAGCGGACCCGCGTTCAGCGTCGGGAGAAGAAGCCCTTACCCGCCGGCTTCCGCGTTCCTACATAGCGGCGGTGACGCTCGCTTACTTCGGGCTGACCGCGGCCACATTCGCGCCGCTGCAAAATGTCATCCCGCGCATGATCGAGAATGCGTCGAGCCCGTCGGCCAAGGCGATCGACCTTGGCCTCGTGACCGGCCTGGGGGCGCTCGCGGCCGTGGTCGCCAACCCGTTGGCCGGTCACATATCCGACCGCCGGGCCAGCGTGGACAACCGGACCGGGATGGTGCTGGTCGGCATCGTGTCGGGCGCTGTGTTTCTCTACCTGCTCGGGCGGCAGGAGTCGATCGCCGGCATCACCGTTTTCTGGGTGCTGAGCCAGGCGGCGGTCAACGCCGTGTACGCCTCGCTTCCGGCCTCCATCGTCGACCAGATTCCACCGGACAACTGGGGTGCGGTGTGGGGCCTGGTCGGGACGGCACAGGCACTGGGCCTGGTCGTCGGATTCGCCTTCGTCGGGGTTATCTTTCCAGGGATATCGGCGGGTATCACGTCTCTGGTCATCCTCTATGTCGTGACGCTCGTGCCGTTTACCGTGGTCGCGGCGCGCCTGCCGAAAAAAGCCGGGAAGTCGACGGCGACCGATATCCGGTTCATCGTCGAGTTGGCGAAACACTCCGGATTCCGGTCGGTATGGCTGGGCCGGTTCCTCGTGATCCTGGCGAATACGATCGCGCTGCTGTATTTGTACTATTACCTGCAGGACGTGATCCACTACAAGAAGCCGGGCGAGGGCCAGCTCATCCTCGTGACGATCGCGACGGTCGCCACCGCGCTCGCGGCGGTGACCGCGGGACGCCTCGCCGACCGGTCGGGTCGCTACCGGATATTCGTCGTGCAGGCAGTCGTGGCGATGGCCATCGCCGGGTTCGTGCTCGCCGCAATCGGTACCTGGGCCGTAGCCATCGCCGCCGCCTTCGCTCTCGGGGCCGGGTACGGCGTGGTCGCGTCCGCGGGCCAGGCCCTATCCGCGCAGGTGCTCCCCGACTTCGCCAGCGCCGGACGCGATCTGGGGATCATGAACATCGCGAATACCGTGCCCCAGGTCATCGGGCCTCCGGTGGCGGCCGGCCTGATTTACCTGGGCACCGGGTACCGCGGGCTTTTCGCGTTCGCGGCGGCGCTGGCACTGGTGGCGGCGTACATCATTTACCGCCTTCGCCTGCCTGCCTGAAGCAAGGACATCCGACATGCGCATCCTCATCGGCAGCGACTCCTGCTACCCGCAGATCGACGGCACGTCGTACTTCACCCAGCGGCTCGCCGCGGGCCTGGCCGGGCACGGCCACGACGTGCACGTCCTCTGCCCGGCGGATCCAGCAATCAAAGGCACTCCGCAGAAGACACTGCGCGCTTCAGTCCGGACCAGGGCGACCGCGGCGCCGCGCGCCGCAAGCTCGGGCTGCCCGACAAGCCCACGATCTTGTACGTCGGGCGGCTCAGCGCCGACAAGGCGGTGACCGACCTGATCGAGGCCCTGCCGGAAGTCGACGCGCACCTGGTCATCGCGGGGCGCGGCGTGAAGATGGCCGCCCTTAAGCCCCGGCCTGCCGGCGGTGGCGGCGCGCGCGACGGCGCTGCCGCACCTGGTCACCGACGACGTGAACGGTTCCTCTACGCGCCGAGTGACATCGGCCAGCTCGCGCGGTGCTTGTGCCGCGTCCTGCGATCTCCCGCCGAGAGCGCGAAAATGGGCCGGGCGAGCCGCGAAATCGCGCTGGCGCACGACGCGGACCTGACCGTTACCCAGTACGAGCAGACCTACCGGCAAGCATCAGGGCAGCGGCTCGCGGACTGACCGCCTTCGGCTCGGCTTACTCGCCGCGATCAGGACTCCGGCGAGTACCACGGCGACGCCTGCGAGCTGGGGGGCCGACGGACGTTCGTTAAGGAACACCGCGCTGAGGAGCAGCGACCCCGCTGGCTGGACCAGCAGCAGGGAGCTGACTAGCCATGCGGGCAGCCTCGGCATGGACATCGTGATCAGCAGCCAGCCGACCACCTGGGAGGTCAGCGCCAGCAGCACCAGCCAGCCGAGCGCGGGCCACGCCGGGCCGAGCCGGAAGTCCCGCAGCGCCAGGCCTATCGCGGCCGACCCGACGGTCGCGCCGATCGTGGCCTCCAGCAGTGGCGCGACCACGGGCGCGCGTGGCACGCCGTTCGCGACCCGGCCCGCGACCCGGCCCGCGACCCGGCCCGTGGCCCGGCCCGCTGTGGCCTGCCGCAGCATGAGGATGTACACCGCGTACAGGGCGGCCACGCCGAGCCCGAGCACGACGCCCATCGCCGGGTGGGAGCCGTATCCGCCCGTGCCGGCCAGCCCGCCGACGAGGGTCAGGCCGCCGACCATCACGGGCAGCGCCACTAGCAATGAGCCGCGCGGCCGCTCCCCGAGAACACCCCACGCCAGGAGCGCCACGAGCACGACCTGCAAGTTGGTGACGACCGTACCGAGCCCCGCGCCGATGTCGGCGATCGAGTGACTCCACAGGATCAGGTCCCCGGCGAGGAACACTCCGGCGATCCGCGCCAGCCATCGGCTGCGTGTCGTCATCGAGCCAGCGCCGTGACGGCGTTCCAGCCAGCCCAGCGCGGCCAGGACGGGAAGCGCGAACGCGCACCGGGCGAGCGCGGTCATGCTCGCCGAACTCCCCGCGAGCTGCATCACCACCGCCGAGCTTGAGATGCACGCCGCCCCGGCCACGGCCGCCACGGCAGGCTGTCTGCCGCCAGGAAACTCTGCCACCGTCACCACCAAATAGACTGAACGGTCATGAGGCTAAAGGGGCCTGTGCTCAGGAGTCAAGATGACTTTTGTTCATGACACGACGGCGGCTCTCGCGCTGGCGGCAGATCTGGTGAATACCGAGCTCCCCGACACCGCCGCGCTTGAGAACTTCCTCGACGCCCACCAGCTTGTCCCGCACGGGCCGGTCGGCCCGGTCGATGCCATCCGGGCGCTGCGGCCGCGACTGCTCTCTGCCTGGCAGGCGGCGGGCCAGCCGGCCGTGCTCGCGGCCATCGCCAACGACCTGCTCGACCAGTCCGGTGCCCGGCCATGGCTGACCGACCACAACGGCACCTGGCACTTGCACGTCACCAAGCCCGACGCGGCACTGGTGGACCGAATCGCCGCGCAGGCCGGCTTCGCGTTCGCCGACCTCGTCCGCCTCGGCGAAACCGAACGTCTCCGCCAGTGCCATGCCCCCGGCTGCGATGCTGTCCTGATAGACCTGTCCAGGAACCGGTCACGCATCTACTGCGACACCGGCAACTGCGGCAACCGCCAGCACGTCGCCGCCTACCGCGCCCGGCATAAGATGCTTAGGCCAGCGTGAGGAATCCCTCCCTGACCAGCGTGGAGACGAGCCCCAGCCGACCTGGCTCATCGAGACCACCGGGCAGGTCGTGGCCGGTGAACGCGAGGTTCTGCGTGGCGAAAAGCAGCTGCGGCCTGATACGCGCGGGGAAACCCAGCACCTTGCCGTTGAATTCCAGTTCGATGACCTCGCCGCTGTCGCGGGTTGCCCACACCAAGCTGGGCCGCTGGCAGACCGTGCTGCCCAGGTCGAGCGAGTCCAGGGACTCCAGGTCGAGCAGGTGACCGCGAAGAGGCGGGACCGTTATCGCTCTGACCTGCTGTGCCGCCGCTTCCACCACGCCGGTGGCGGGGAGCTGGCCGGCCAGGTCGGTCATCAGGTCGGCCAGGTGACGGTAGCTCGAGGTCGCGACGGCCTGGTCGGCCGCGAACCCCATGGGCAGCGCCTCCCGGTACCTGGCATCGCGCGAGATTATCTCGTTCAGCGCCTCGCGGGCGACTGAGGCCCACGTCACGGGGTGCACGCCGATCGTCAGGTGCAGGGATGCCGATTCATTCGCGGTGGCGTCATGCGGTGTGCCTTTGGGCAGATAAAGCAGATCCCCTGCCCTGAGTTCGGCCGTCGATTTCACGGGACCTGGCGGACTGTCGTGCTCCCCGGCCGGTTCCGCGCCCTCGGGAAGCCGGTGTGACGGTTCGTAGAGCCGCCACAGCTTTGCTCCGTGAATCTGCAGGACGAAGACGTCATGGGTATCGAAATGTGTGCCGAACCCTTGCGAGCCAGCCGGGGTGAGATAGGCGTTCACGTTCAGCGGTGCGGATATCTCATGTGACATCGACCTGCACAGCTGCGCCAGTGGCTCCCACCGCCGGTGAATAAAATTCACCCCGATCGTCGCGCCGCGGCGGTAATACGCGTAGATCGTTTCGAGCCGGAGATAGTCATCGGGCACCGCCTGTGTGTGCCCGTTGACTGTT
Source organism: Trebonia sp. (assembly GCA_035571275.1). GTDB lineage: Bacteria > Actinomycetota > Actinomycetes > Streptosporangiales > Streptosporangiaceae > Trebonia. The sequence continues at coordinate 919 of DATMKQ010000372.1, read as the reverse complement.
ACGCTGACTTCGGATTCGTAGCAGCCACTAGCCGAAAGAATGCGATCCAGGTCATCGAGGGTCATCAGGTCGGCGAAGAACCCGGCGGCCTGCCGCTGCAGGAAAAGGACGTCGCGTTCCCAGTATTGGGCGCGGAACGCCTCGCAAGTCACCGGATGCAGCAGGGCCCCCAGGTCCCAGGCGTGACCAGTGCCACGGGTACCTCCTATGCGCGCTGAGCCACTCGTCCTGCGTTCCACGTCTATCAGCACCTATCGGCGGCGGGTGCCGTCAGCTGACGCTCGGCCTCGCGGCACGGTCCCGCCGTGCGGGCGAGCACCATCACGAAGACCGTCGGCTTACCATTGACGCTCATAGCGCTTTCCTAACATTCGCTGCGGATAGGCACAAGGCGTATGTGACCTGGATACATCTATGAGTGCCTTCTTGCCAGTGCGACGGGCGGGATACGAGCTGACGGAAGGCTTGTCATGGTCGGGACTTGACACCAGCATCCCCCGGCGCCCGAATGCCGTGCTTTAGCTATGCCGCTGATGATGTGCCCGCGAATGCACAACGCCTACCGTGCGGCTTACAGTCGGCAGCCTCCGCCGGCCGAGCCGAAAGCCCCCGGCCCGCGGGGCTCCTCCGCCGTAACGGGATTTGTTATGCGGCACGGGCGGTGGGTGGGGAGTGGCTGTGCAGGACTTGCCCGTCGGGCCCGTACGCGGTGGTGGTGCCGTCCGGGTGCAAGATGATCTGCCAGTTCCAGCGGTGGATACAAATATCGTGGTGAAATTGGCACAGTAGAATACACGAGCTAACGCTGGTCTTGCCGCCGTCTTCTTTGTGCACGATGTGGTGGACGTCGCAGTAGCAGGCGGCGCGGCCGCAGTGCGGCCAGGCGCAGTGCTTGTCGCGCAGGGTGACGGCGCGGCGG